>DATBGR010000366.1:0-10263 GCA_036557905.1 Nitrososphaeraceae archaeon
AAATGGGGAATCTCCCAATCAGATGGATTCGAATTCGGTTCTATGTCATAGTCTAACTTCACGTAATTGTGTAGCCATCTGAATAGATACCTCCGATCTCCAAGATAATCATTCGATGTCGTTATCCATCTCTTTTCCGGATCGATGACATTATCCTTTACTTTTGTATCCAGAAAGCCAACAATCTCTTCCTTTGTTTTAATGTGATAAAATGATGATCAGGACCTAAGTAGCGTGCAAATGCTATCACTATCTTCAAGGTATTACTACGATGGCTCTCAATAGCACTAGTTGACTTCATTAATGCATAAAGCCCGTCCAACAGGCTAAGTGTATGTAGAATTTGGCACTAAAGATATCTTTAAAGGGTTGTTGTAAGTCTAACAGGCACTACAATTTATCGCCTCACCATTTGCCATTTTATCTAAACTAGTTGCAATATATGAATCCCGTTACATACTGGACTGGGCTGGGATTTGTACTCTTGGTAAAGGGGTCCAACCAGATCCCGTCTTCTTAAGTAGATAGGTCAAATTCATCAATCGATGAGCATTAAAAATAATGTCTATTTATTAGATATGTGATCTTAAGCTGACTAATAGATATTCGCCTCTCTCCGTAGAATTAATGTTATATCTTATTATAAGGCCTGAACTGAAGTCCAGTAGGCGTAGAAAATGGTATGTGTCAAGTCAGCAGCGTACCTTATCATGACCTTGATATTCGGCAAAACATCAAATAGCCGTAAGATAATGATTTTAGATTTAACTCGAATCAATTTTTATCAATTTCATTAGGACGTTCCTCCGCCAAATATCAAAGATATAGAATGAATATTATCGATGATGTGTGACTGTATATCCTAATAATTAACACAATATTCATTTGTCGAATATAGTTATTATACTATTTTACAATATATATGATGTTAGACAAGTGATCTCCCGCGAAGTATATATACTAGTAATGGTAATATACCAAGTAAGAGATTGTACATATATCAAAAAGGGGAACGACTTGTATACTGTATTTTTTGCAATTCTATGGCAACACTCAAGTCAACAAAGACTGGTCATATAATGATGAGGTGCAATACTTGCAGCGCCTTAATATTTGCAAATGGCATCTTGTCACAACAACAGATAATGAAACTCAGAAATTATCAGTTCAAGACAACATATCATTAGGAGCACTTGTCGTCTATATCCCTCTACTGGCGCAATGTCTATATTCTTGTTAAAGTCAAAGTCGATCAGTAAAAAATGTGGATTATGGTCTTTTGTAGATTTTCGATATTTTCTATAATCGTACACGTTACTTCTCACACTCTAAACATCGTCATTTTTTAACCATTCTATTTCATAACCTTGTTTTCTTACTCGGATCAAAATCCTATTACTCGTCTAAATTATCCGTGTCACTTCAACTCCATTGTGCCGGAGCTTGAAATTAGTAGTAAATTTTACTCCCGACTCTCGTACTAGATGGAAGATTTCCCTCGCAATATTATGAGGCAATAATAATACTCCATTGGTTTGACTAGGATTAGTCCCGATTAGGTTCCTGATTGGCATTACCTTGATTGTTGATTTTTGTAGCTCAGAATTTGGATTATTTCCCATCATAAACCGTGAAATAGACTCATTTTGAAAACTACTCAATTGTGACTCGTTTTGAACAAAGGAGTCAGATTCTGTGTGATTGATTCCCACACCACTAGATCTTTGTGTCATTGATGGGATAGCAATCTTTTTCAGTTTCTTTACCTCGTTTGCAATCCTTACAACACTCTGTTTGCTTGGATCTTTTGCTTCTTCAGGAAGGTATTTTCGAATCGTGGACTTCGCCCAAATGCCAAGACAATCGTGTTCAATTCTTGCTCGACAGTCCTCAGGTAATAGAGATTCTTCATCCCTTAAAATGGTATAAAGTTCAGGGATGTATTGTTTTGCTAGTTTTTGGGCCTCCTGTTTTACTTCGGCGAGTTTCTCTTCATAACGACTCAATTTCTGATATTTTTGATTTAGCGTTTAATATATATAAACAGTAGGTTAAAACATAGGGAATATGATAAAACCTATATTTAGAAAATGGTCACGTAGGGGAAGAAGACCTATTATCCAAATTGGTATTCTAAGATCCATTGTACTAAATGGACAGGTATCAAAATCCACAGCTGCTACCATACTTAGTCGAAATTACGGCGATGTCTCTGAAGCTATGGATGAATTACTATCAGATGACAAAAGGTTCATAGAGTTGTCTTATAAAGATAGGAGAACCCGTAATCCTGAGAAGTTTTACAAGATAACTGAGCAAGGGTTAAGGGCTTTGCTCAATGCAGATCATTCAATCGAGATTTTTTGGAAGACAATAATACTGTTATGTATCAACAGTAGAACGCAATTAAGTGAAGATGAATTTGAAGATTATTATCGCAATTTCGAATTTGATAAGCTGGGCCATTCTTCTATGAATGGTCATTTGTTACTATCACATTTCCTAGAGGATATCGTTAATCAATGGTTCAGTTATAATGGCCACTATTATATCCAGAATCGCTCATTCTTCTCCCCCGAACAAGTAATTCTAGAATGTCTAGCTTATAATGGTTCGTTGACTTTGAGACAGTTAGCCAAAAAGAGTCATATGAAAAAGGAAGTGGTTCTTGCTATCTTGAATGATCATTTAGTTAGTAATGCCCTCACCACTATTGACGATTCTACGTACGGATTAGCAGGGTTTAATTTTAGTAATCAGAAGAATTATACTAATTTCATATTACATAACCTAATAGTTTCTGTGTGTAGTGACAAGGAAGCAAGGTATGAACTATCTTTATGTGGATTAATTTTGGTCATAGCTTTTATCTATCATCATTATACAAGTAAAGATAATTTACCTACATCCAATACAACCAATACACAGAGGAAAAGTATTTCAACTTCCAAAACTCCGTTCATTCTTTATATCAAAGTCAGTCAAGAGGAATACTTTGACAAAATGGCAACTAACTATCTGACTATGCTGCCTTTGATATTCGGGCGGTGGAACGATCTTAAAGAAAAATTTGGATCCTTATTGTATGATAGTTTTAATTTTCTGATATCCAGAGAAGCTAGATTTAACAGTATGAATAAATCAATTTGGCTGGGCGGGAATAAAGAATTTTATGATGACCTCAAAGCCCTAGCTGAAGACACACATGTCAAATTATACCCTATATATATAGGTGGGTTGGAAACTATGAAAAGATTTGAAGAATATTCAACTATCTATAATTCTTCAAAAATTGCAAGTGTTCGCAAGAAACTATATGATATAGGTGAGATATTAAAGTACACAGATATAGAATATGGATTGCGGGCGACAAGAAATGGAAGCGAACATATCCAGGTATCTCTTCATTTCAACAAGCCACATGTATTGAATTTAGGACCAGGGCAAGCTCAAGCGCTTGAGGAGATACTTAAAAATGAAATTTACTTTTTATATTTTCTCAACTGGAATACAATTGCTTTCTCAAAAGATAAAAGAGTGAATGAGAATAAAACAATTCAAACTATTAAACATCCGTTTTCATTAGGTTCAGACTTGACAATACCAATTAGAGATATGCAAGAACTTGTCAAATTAGGCTCACCACAAAAACGATTGTTGGAAGTACTAATACATGATAAAGACATTCGAGAATTTCTTTCTCGTTACCTTGAAGATATCATAAACTATCGAAAGAAAACATTAGATAACATGTCTAAGCTTTACCGAAGTATTTCCAAATCCTCTCAGACGCCTAAGAAAAATAATGATATGATAGAAGTAGAACAGATAGAGCATAAAAGTACAATGTACACACAAGAAGATACTGAATATGATATTAGGAAAATTTGTAGTAATGTTACATTATAGTTCTTCGATAGTTCGAGTAGTCGTTTTCGTAATTATGAGTTATGTAGATTATCGTATATCTTCAACTGAAATATTAATCTCTACTTATATTATTGTTGCATATGGAACATGACGTGACTATGGACTCGCATCCTTCTTTAGTGTCTAATGGACAGGGCGGGATTTGCACTCTCGGTTCGAATCCCTTTCTTTTTGGGATTCGTCATATTATTTATGAAGAGTGATCTTTGTGATAAATTTTTCTTCTCCTCAATTCCTAGTGAAAAATTTTACTTTTTGCAAAGATGGCAATTCTGGTTTTCTTCCAATCTGAAGGACAGGAATAGATATTCAGAGTAAAGTGCAAGAGAGGAAATCAATCACTAAGACAGCATGATAAAGTGAAAGATGGTGCTACAGAACAACTGTCGGATTAGCTTGTGTCTTTATCAGCTAGGTTGCAAGAGACCGAGAGAGAACAAAGTGTACGCATGCCAAGCCAGTATATAGTTATTCAATTTTTAAATCTCAAGTCAATGATATCCAGGAATATAGAACTATTTTCAGTTATGTCATCTAGTGCTATTGGTAGGCAGAACATTAAGTTTGATGAGCAAATGTAGTAAATACAGTAGTGCGCGCCGGCTAAAAGTATTATAACGACTACGGACAGACTGTGATTGGCGGTGTTATATCAGTTAACTTTGTTTTATAATTTGGAACTTCGCTTTTTGGTACAACTTCTCCCGTCCTTTTAACAATAGTTCCTTTCGTTTTATCAACGTCGGGAAATTTAAATGCAATTTCTTCCTTGAAAGACCTAACACACCTTTCAAATGCTGTAGCCATTGCTTTCATGAAGTCCTGCCCTACTCCATTTGCAACATGGCAAGCATAAATGTCGATAGTCGCATCTGAGTCAAGCTTTGGAACTATTTTTTCCTTAATAAATTGGTTCCACTGATTCAATTCCACCATTGTTAATTCGTCTTGTAGGTCGCCTGGTTCGCCAGATAGTGCGATACCACTATCGCTGCCATGTCCTAAAAAGATAATGTGAGAGATTTTGTCATATTGTGCTAAGGCCGCAAAGAAGTTATCTACCTTCTTTGCGGCCCAGATATCATGATTTTGTACGTTTTTAGCAACAACCGTAAAATCTTTGGTGTTGGGATACCATTTAACTTCCATTGCCTTAATCTCGTCGGCGTCTGACTTGTAGCCCGCATACCCTCCAGATATAATTACGACTTGTTTTCCTGGCTTAGATTTCTTTGGAGTTGGAGTTTTCTTATCTTTATATTCTATAGCTGAATTGCCATAAGCCAGTGCTGCATCGGCAGGCTTTTGTACAGCATCATTACCATACTGCAGAACAGGGTTTTTTTCTTCTTGCATGCTAGTTTTTCACATTTGAATCTCGACCGTTTATTGATACATTAATGTCAATAGCGTCCAAGACAATTCATCCTATTGTTGTTGCTGTTGTTCTTTCTTGATTCTTACTTCTAATGGGATTGACGCTGGTCCGCAGGGGCAGGTTAATTCTGCAAGTATTTTTGCTCCATCTGCATTGCTGTTATTGGCTAGTTCATTTATGAGCAACGCTGTCTCCTTCTTCGCATTTGCCAATGCTACCTCTGTTTCACGTCGTGCTACCTCTAATTCTTGAAGTCGAGTAGCATAATTATCAAGAGCGTCGCCTGTTCCCAATAATGCTTCAACTATCACGCCCTCGGTCCTAAGTACCGACTTTACAACAGATAATATTATTCCTGGGACAACTAATTCTGTACCGGTTACTTCGTCCTTATAAGTGGAAGTATATCCTTTTTTAGTCCTAAGATATCTCGCTATTTCAGAACCGCCATTATCGTTATAAATTTTTTCTTCTATGAAAGTGTTGAGATCGTCTTTGTAATCAAATATATTTTGTAGCTCTCTAACTATAAAATCATGCACCTGCTTCCGCTTTACATCATCATTAATAATAACCTCATCTATTAATGAATCCAGTTCAGGTAACGGAACCTCTCTTTTTGATTCAGAAAACCCATTGAAGAAGGCTACTCTAACGTCAACTAGATGGAGTATCGATATAAACTCCTGATTCATTTGTCTAAAAACTAAATTTAGAGTACGACTAACATTGATGTTCTGAATTTCTCGTTCAATGGACGTCTCCTCGCCTGTTTCTTCCTTCACCTCGTAACTTGTGTTTATCTGGACATCTCTTTTGGCTGATGCTTTTGCAGCGTGTTTTTGAGTTGCATTTGACACATTCTTTGCAAATTCCTCACGAGCAGAATGCGTACCCCCCTTTACTCCACCACTCACTTTTGCACTCCCGAAGCCCCATGATGCGTTAGCCTCAGCTTCTGCGTGATATTCAAAACTCTTATCGTAGTTTTTCTTGTCCGAAACTTCGCTCTGGACAGAATTTTCAAAATCATCTGAACTTTCTTGAGTGAAAGAATCCAGTATACTAGACGCATCCTTAGCATCAGTCTCTCTTTTAGCATAGGTTTTCACACTGATTCTTGTTTTTTCTCCAGGGAATAGAGAGAATGTCTTTATCGTTTTACCTGCTCCATAAACCCCTAGAAAAGAAGACAAGCGATAAGTTTCTACAAGGTACAATCTGGGAGTTACGACGATGGGGTCGTCAATGTAGTTATACGATAATGAACCATACATTGTCCTGTAGATATTTAGCCTCTTTCCTGCTACCATCATGGAAGCTACTTCATCCACATTAACCTTAGTCAAAATCGAACTCGCAGGAATAGCGCTTACGACCTCAGATACCGGTTCCGTCGTCTCCATAATACGAAGCGTACCTGTGGTCATTTTGATATTGGGAAAGAGCTTCCTGTCAGAAAATCCCGTCTTCATAGATGACAATACCGCTCCCTTTGCAGTTGAAGAATCAATATCCTTTAACGGGGTTCTCGTAGTTTTTGGGGGCTTCTCCTTTACGCTAGGTTTAAAGTACTCGTCACTGAACTGTTCTAGTTGAATAAGGTTGGTACCACTATAGGATGTCGGTTCTGGCACATTACAACTAAGGATTGGAGGCTCACAACCAGGCTCAAGTTTAATCATGGGCTGACTCTTACTGGCCATACGGGTACCAGTCGCCTGTTGAAGGAAATAAGCTTTTCTGTCTCCAGTTAAGGTAAAACCGGTTAAGATTTATACCAAAATATTACGCTTACTTTTGCCAGACTAGTTAAATGTTAATGAGATATGTAGACAAACCGGTGTATCATACAAGAAGGCAGTAACTCAAGCCATTAGAGACCTAGAATCCGCCAAGCTAGTAATAAGAATTAAAAATAAAAGACATACACAAATGGAATTTATACAACTGACTGAAATAGGAGCAGAGTTAGCAGATATAGCGTCCAGTCTAGAGCAATACATGGGGTCGTATCGTGAATTTCAAAATAAAATCAAACAATGTCTTGATATCCCTTTGAATGCCACTGACTTGGCATTTATAGAGGCATGGAAAGCAAGAAAACCAGAACCTGTGGATAGAGTGGGTACTTCATGGGAAGATGGAATAAGTTTCGTTAGAGAAGGTACTGAAGAAAATATAATTGATACTCTGATGAATCGTTATGCATTAAATCTGCATAGGTATGAGCTGAACGATACTGTTAAGCTTATCATGAACTCTCTTCTAATAGAGGCGACAACTTTTAGGCTTTCATTGATTCTTGAATATGCCGGAAATTATGATGTGTCTCAGTGGATTGATATTTATGAAGGAATTGCAGAGCGACAGCTAGACGATATTGATCAAACTAGATTTCCTTTCCCTCAAATCATATATTATGAGACAAAGAGAGTATTAAAATCACGTCTGCTATTGCTTAAACCCCCACGATAGGTAATACTGGAGAAATTGGACGATCTTAAGTATGCTTCAAAAATATCTGAATTTTCTTGTCTTATTGAGGCCTACAAAAAATATCTCACAATATTAGGTTAATTTCGCCATATCTATTTTCGTTACTAATTGCAAAAACCTATATTCCATTTCTTCACGTATGTTCTGTATATCATATTCATATTTTTCGCTCATAATTCGCATCTCTTGTTCATATTTATCTCTGAGCATTGTATTCTCCTTTTCAAGTTCCATCTCTCTAGTATATTCATTATCAAGAATAACGGGCAATGAGCATCGAGAACAAAAATTCATAGTGGGACTGATAGTTTCGGAACATCGTTTACATTTCATGGGAGCCAGTTCTGACTTTTGGGCTCTTGCTTGCTGTCCTTCAGTTATGGCCAAAAGTGTTTCATCAACATCTTTGCCTGACAAGTGCAAATATCGTCTAACTATTTTTGTACCCTGCTCCCAACCAAAAAATACACACATTTGTGCTTCAGTCAAGTGTTTGGCCAAATATGTAGCTCTAGAATGTCTTAAAATATACAGTCGAGTATGTTCATTTGTCAATCCAGATCTCGGCAGCGCCTCTTCGATAATTTTCTGTGCTCCTCTCAATCCTAGTGGTTGATTGTTGTAGTTAGTTGCTTGGCTACCCAAATAGCATAACAGTTTGATTTTTTCAAAGAATGAACTTCTAACCATTGTTGTAATAATTTTACAAAGGAGATAATTCTAACTCTTCTTTCCCCTGTTTTTCCTCTGAGAATAAAGATAGCCCCTTTAGAATCTAATTTTATATCTAAATTAGTAAGTCTCAAAAACTCCTCAGGACGAGCACCACTCTCATACATGCATGCTAAAAATGCCTTCTTTTGTAGTGTTGGAGCGCCATCCAGTAATTGTTTAATTACTTGCTCTTCAAGATATTCTGCAATATCAATATTCATCTCTTTACTTCTTCTTTCCTTGCCAACATTTACTGAGAACCATTTAACTTGCTCTGGATAGAATTGGTTATCTCCATAAGAGACCTTATAGAAAAACTTTAGGATTTTTGTAAATTTCTCATGAGTTGATGCTTTGTAATTTTGTTCATCCATCCATTTGAATAATAATCTTATATCTTTATATGTAGATTCGTTAAAGTTGTTTTGCATATCTCTTCGCATTTGAATAAGAGCTGTGATACACCTAATGATCCACAATAAGCTCCAGTCCCTGTCTTGCATGTGCTGTACAAGTTTTAAGACGTCAGTCTTGTCTGGTTCCTGAAGGTCAGTATCTAGTCTCATTAGCTAATATGCAAGTTTTTTTGTCTGGAATATAGATCTCTCATTTCAAAGTTTGATTTGGTATTTATTGACGTGTTCGACTTGGATATATCCTTTATTGCAAATCTGGTGGACGATATTGATTCACAACTGCCTTCTTTCTTATTCTTAGTTTCAAGGATTTCAACCGAGGATTCAATGGACTGGGCGGGATTTGAACCCGCGACCTTTCGATTGCGAATCGAACATTACTACCACTGAACTACCAGCCCGCATTTCGAATCATATGGCATTTCAGAGTCACCCTTTTTATATCTACAGATGAAGTGTTCGCACCTACTAATCTGATAGGAAATCTTAGGGTTACCATATTTTTCTATGAATTATTATGGAATTATTCTATCTAATGACAATACAAGGGACAAAAAATGAATTTCAACAAATATTGTGATCGTGTTCATTTCTAACCTTGACAAAATCTTCTCAAGCAGAAATCGCTAGCGACGTACACGAGCTATCACATTTTGAAACACTGGGCCAACGTAATAACTAAAGGTTTAAGAAATACTGCAACTTACTACCATTACGCATATGCTGAATAAAGAAAAAACTTCCAAATATCTAAAAAGCAACAGAGCTAGTTTGACAACCTTATTAACCATCTCGTCCTTCTTTGCAATTCTATTCGCAACGGTGCCGCTTCAGGCCGCAAGCGCTCAGCTGAATCCAACGACTTTACAAAGTGTATTAAAAACTGGATATACTAACCAATATGAGTTAAAGACTCAAAATGCTGGTACACTCACTGTACTATATAGCATAAGGGGTGGAGTACTTGTCGGTATTCTTCCAAATGGAGCCATGAAAGCGGCAGACATAGTCATCAATCCAGGTGGTAGTGGCGGAATCTTGACTGTCCAAATACCAAGATTTGCCCTCGATGCTAAAAATGATCAAGGTCAAGATGTACCATTCAAGGTTACTATAGATGGCCACGGAGCTAGCTGGCAACAAGTACAAAGCACCAATACTGACCGAGTATTAGCTATCAGCTTTGGCAGTAGTAATAGGTTCATAGAAATTACTGGTACTCAAATCGGATAATAGCAAAGTCAATCCAAACTAGATACATCCTTTTCATTTATTTTTAAAAATTGTCTCACATCATAATAAAATATATTAATTTTTGATATACTA
>DATBGR010000367.1:0-3042 GCA_036557905.1 Nitrososphaeraceae archaeon
TGCGACTTCGGAAGAAAAACTGTTTCCTACTCAATATATCTATAGTACAGTAAAGTCGTTTGTCGATCAGCAACAGTATTTCTTTGACATGCTGTGGAAAAGATCGATACCATCTAAATTGAAAATTCAAGAACTGGAAGAAGGCCTCGAACCTGAAGTAATCGAAACTGTCAGGGATCCGATCGAAATCCGCAAAATTGGTGACACCCTGATAGGATCCGCAAAGGAAGAAATATTGATATTGTATTCGACAGCTAGAGCATTTTATCGCCAGGACAAAGTTGGAAGAATTGATGCATTAATACGGGCTATTCTCCAAAATCCGAATCTCAAGATAAAGATTCTGACGCCAATGATTGATAGCCTAAATAAGCATGCACTACAAAAATTAAATGCTGTAAAGGAACAAAATCAAACTAGATATCATATTGATATTAGACAAATAGAGCCAACTATGCAGACAAGGGTGACTGTTCTGATAATTGACAGGAAATATTCGCTTACAATAGAGTTAAAGGATGACGAGAAGGATGAGTCATCAAGAGCCATTGGATTAGCTACTTATTCCAATAGCGTCCCAACAGTATTGTCTTATGTTTCCATTTTTGAAAGCCTTTGGATGCAAACTGAACTGTATAAGCGTATCAAGGAAGCAAATAGTCAATTAGAAGTACATGATCGTTTGCAAAGAGAATTTATTAATATAGCAGCTCATGAGCTAAGAAATCCAATTCAGCCTATTCTTTCTCTTAGTGAGATAGTTAGGCATTCAGTAACAGATGAAGGAAATAAGGACTTGCTAGATGTTGTAGTTAGAAATGCCAAGAAACTGCGACAGCTTACTGAAGATGTGTTGGACGTTACGAGGATTGAAAGCAAATCGCTCCAACTCAACAAGGAAGAGATTGATATAGAGAACCTGGCTATGCACATCCTGCGAGATTACCAAATATCGACTCAAGACAAGCTAAAGTTATCATTAGTTCATAGTGAGGATAGCGGAAACGATTCTGGAAAAAATCCTGTGAAAAGTGATCTAGTAATCGCAGATCGGTACAGAATTCAACAGGTTCTATCAAATTTAATCAGTAATGCGGTAAAGTACACCGGAGAAGGAGGAACTATATCAGTCACTGTAAAGAGGAATGATTTGAAGCCTAGTAATGATAGGACGGTAATGATTAAGGTAAAAGATACTGGCTCAGGAATCGATCCAAAAATGATGCCTAGACTATTTTCAAAATTTGCGAGTTCGAATGAGGGATCCGGCATGGGCTTAGGTCTGTATATCTCTAAAAGTATTGTTGAGGCTCACGGGGGTGAGATCTGGGCTCAAAACAATGAGCGAGGTGAATGTGGAGCGACTTTTTCGTTCAGACTCCCCTTAAAATGAAAAACTATTGACGATTTCAAAGGTAAATTTTTGGGACTTGAACCATTGAGCAATTAATTCCGTATTTTAACTTACGTCTGGGTGTTTTGGAACTATCTGCTTGACACTTCTAATCTACGTCACCACATATCCCGCAAGAATAAATCTTTATTTCTTCTTTCAACGTTATGTTTAGTACAAGCTACAAGTCACTATCCACAAGCAAGAGTGAGTCTTGATCCTTTCGTCGAACAAAGTTAAATTATAATTGTATCTGGTACTCCTTATTATCAGAAATCTAAAAAAATCGTACATTACTAGATTATCGAACTAATTTCATAGCTGAGCTTAGCTATCATTTTTCCAAAGAGATTATATTTATGAATGCTGATTATATATGTTGAGGACTATATGTTGGATGGCAGTGGCTATCCATATGATGTGCATTAAAGCGAGATATTCTGCGACAGGGGAATGTACTCTTCAGTATCAACGCGGTAGGATTTATTCTTTATGCATCGGATATGGTGTTAATATAAGCGGGGTTGATGGCTGAAAGTGGTACAGATTGTTAATACTAAACCGAAGCAAACCCATGAATTTCTTAGAGATAGCCTAAATTTTAGCTATAAAGAATGTGTATATTGTAAGAATAGAAGTCAGTTCACCTGTTCAAAGTGTGGTTCTTGTTATAGCTGTCATCGAAGAAATGAATCACCCCTTAACATCCCAAAGTATTTCGTATTGGGTGATTAGATAAACTGAGTGGTTCATCACGGGAAATTAGACGAACTATTGACTCAGCATTCCAAGACACTGTGATGCAGGCCGAAGGAGAAAGACATTCTAATCGATCATCGCTTCAAATGCATGTCGGTTGCTCAGGATGGAGCCACGAGGCTTGGAAGGCTAGGTTTTATCCGTTGAGCATTGAAACTTCGAATTGGCTAAACTACTATTCGAAGATTTTTGACTTTGCGGAAATTGATTCTTCATATTATGTAATGCCTGATAAATTCATGGTGAAAAACTGGTACAGAAAAACTCCGGCTCGTTTCAAATTTACAGCAAAATTTCCCAAAGTAATAACACATGATAAAAGGCTTACAAATGTTAAGGATGAATTGGATTATTTCTTTACATCTATGCGCGAACTGGATGATAAACTGTTGTGTCTTTTGATACAGCTTCCACCATCTATGAAGATCTCCGAAGGCCTTGAACTTTTGGAAAGAGCTTTACCCAGGTTTGATCCAGCATTTAGATATGCAGTAGAGGTGAGGGATAATTCATGGTATCAAGATCTGGCCTATGATTTTTTTGCCCGTAACAATATGTGTATGGTGTGGAGTCGATTGCATGATCTGCAAACTCCCCCGGTGGTGACTACGGATTTTGTTTATCTTCGCTTAATTGGCAATAAATGGATGGATACCTACGGTAAAGTTCAGGACGATGGGAATACCGAACTGCAATACTGGACCAACAAAATCAAGCAAATTAGTTTGTATGAAGAAGCTGCAAATAGAGTAAATGGCGTAGTTGTATCAGCATCCAATTCCTATAGTGGGTTCGGACCTGATACAGCTAACTCTTTTAGAAAATTCATTGGCCTACAGGAATTACAATGGGGTGACACAAGCGGAATTCAAAAGAAAATTTCAGAATAT
>DATBGR010000368.1:0-7288 GCA_036557905.1 Nitrososphaeraceae archaeon
CATACTTAATCATATAATTGGGATTAAAGTCTAGCCGGAGTAATGAATGACATTTGTCAAGCCAGCTCCGTACTATGTCATAGGTTTCATTGTCCGACATATGTCTAATATTAATAAGATATGGCATGAGGATATGCCATAGAGCAAATTTCCTATAATCATCTGTTGGAGTTTGCAGTAGCTTCTCGATCCACCAGATCGTCGTCGTGGAACTATTCGTCTGGGTTCGCGCAGCTCTGATATTCATATGTCTGCGATGATCTATTTTCTCGTCTATTAACCATCGTCTGAAATCGCGTAATAGATACTGTATTGTGGGTCTTTGCCCGTCCCATTGCTGCACAATCTTGACTACCTATCCGCACTTTGAATTGACAATTCCTGGAATTCTGACTAAGCATGAATTTATACACTGGTTATGCTGAGGATCGGCTTTATTATTAGTTAGAAATTCTTCTGCGAATTTCACGAATATAGAAGCTAGATCTTTGCCGGAAGGATCAGCCAATCCGGCAAATCGTTCTTCTTCCTCAAAGAAGACTCCCTACATAAGTTGATAAATATGATAACAATTGCCCGGCCTACAAGACTGTTGTATGTCCATGCATAAGCGCCTCAACTCGTAGAATTCTCTTCAATCCTCAATCCTACGTTAGTATGTGTAGTCTCATTTAGAACTAAGCAGGCATAGTGTGGAATCCATTGATTGTCTAATTGGGATTTTTTTGACTGAAGCCGATGACAAGCGTACACTTCTTGATTTGTATTTAGATGCATCAAGACTAAGAGAAATGAAATAGTTGTTTACTGACTAGACTGTAGAGAAGAACATTCGATTGGTTTAAACCGCAATAGTACATTAATATCAAATTTCATCTTCACTGGATCAATGTGTAATAAGATGAGTGAAGGGATATACCCAATGAACAAAACTCATATGCTTGAAGGGCTACAGTTAGCTATAAGATTGGTAAAAAAACGATTGTGTGGCTCAACACTATTATTAAATAACGATAATTCAATAGATGCCTTAGTTTTATATTCACTTGCGTATGAAGAATTCGGGAAAGCTCTGATTATTAAAGACTGCATCGATACCAACAAGGATGGCCTTTCTGTTTCACTGTTTAGAGGCCCTTCTGCGCATAAGATTAAGATGGAACGAGCAAGACAGTATCTTCCTGCTAAATGTAGCCGGTTCTTGCCCGGAATCAAGTTATCGAACCCCAGCTATGATACAGAAACAATGAACTACAAAACGTGGCATGGAAAAGATGTATTTATTGGTGAAATAAGTCGGCCATCTTACACAACTGGTATATTCACCGATCCAGAGTCATCCTCAATTTTAGACGAAATTGCAAAAATGGAATTTCAGTATGTTGACTGGGATCCTCGAACTAATGAGCGGCATACTCATTCGGATTATTCTATTCATGAAGTTGAACAATTAATTTCGCTTTTTGAAGAGCACCTACTCGGGTTCGCAAAAAAGAACAGCATTATCTTACGATGACTATCGCCGTGGTCGTTTGGCATCTAAACTGTTCGATGATCTGTTGATTAGCATCTTTGTCAATGCGAATTTTTGCATTTGCATATGTTAATTATTCAAATCTACGCCAGCATCGTGTATGTAAGCAGACTTGGAATCTTTGCATAGAGGGTTTTCATGAACTGTATACTTATCTCTTCATGCACAGTCTTCACATTCTAATATGTCGGATTTACCTATTCTATGGACCTTGCCAACATTTCTTATTTATGACTGATTTATGCTGGTATTTCTGATGCGGACAAGGATGATAGCAGAGACAGCAGATTCCGGCATACTGTCCGCATTCATTTGTTTAGCTATAAACCGTGTATTGTAATTGTGTATTGTAATTACTAGATGGATCAGTGATATTACATGTAATATTTATATCGATTTCATTATTATTGGTGTCTGTGAGAATAAATCTATAATCATCCAAGCATATTGGAGGCACTACCATGTGTGCTTTGAACTAGAGTAAGGACGTAGAGAAATTGGGAGAAAAAATTGCCGGAGTTAGTCCTGGTACATAGATGAACAATTGAATGATAGGTAACAGAATATCTGGTAAGACATTTGTACATCTTACAAATGGATATGGTGCAGCATATCTAATGCCGGTTTTGCCGGCACAGCAAGATACTGAGAACAAATATTACCTTGTGAATTCAATGTAGTTATGTAACTATCAATACGATATGCATGACTTTACAAAGATCTTTGACGGCAATCCGGCAAATCTCTCTTACTCAAGGACGACTCCCTGCACTAGTTAAATGTGATTGCGTGTCCATATGGCAAAAGATTATCCAAGCATCAGTATATCAATTCTTCGAAGTATTCTCGAGTCCTCTATCAAGTCTAACTTTCACGCTAGCAAAGTCTCTAAGATCCGGATCAATTATTATGGAGCTCAGTACGAGTCTTAATTCCATGAAAGCTAGAAAATGGAGATATACATAAATCCGGCAGTCTTCATAATGGCATGCTGAAATTGAAACAATAGTTCGTCCTTGTTAAAAAGCCGAACCTGAAAGTCAGATAAAAGGATCAGCCAGCAGAGAATATTTCTTATTGAAAGACCTTGCGATGACGCTATTGTTCTCCAAAACATTTCTTCGAAAGCTGCAAGAAATCTTTATAGAATAGATAAGGAATTCAATTCTGAAAGACAGACTGTCTCCGGCAAGTAGTTATTTCTTTTTCAATCGTAGTCACAGGGATTGTTGATAAATCATATTTAGTCAGTATCATAGAAGGATCTCAAGCAAATATCTGATGATACTGATAACATTGAAGGAAACACTATCTGGAATATAGTGATCTACCTATTTCTGACATATAAAAAAGGCTATTGCTGCCACCTGTGTAATTAGATGATGCTTCTTTGCGTTAGTCGCCGGCAAATTACACCGTTAACAGATAGCAAGCATAGTACAGCAGATAGAATCGAATATTTGCTATTCCTATCGTGTTTATAACTGAAGATCGTAGATTAAATCTATTCCTTCAGCTTTGAATCAATTGATTGTTTTAACTGTATAACTTCACGCTTTAGATCGTTAATCGCTCTAGTGGGTTGCATTATACCTTCCAACACAGGAACTAATGGACTACCTAATGTCAGAGATCTCTCTATCCGGCAGACTGCTCTATCATGCAATGACTTTATGTACATTCGAAATACTTGATCCGCGTATTTCAGTTGAATATCTGGTAGAGATAGCTGTGCCTTATCGTTGATTTCAATATCTTTGTTCAGATCACATGCTTTGAGAATCCACTCGGTAATTTCTGGAACCCCTCTTTCATGAATGTCAGATACATAATGTAGCAACCTATCTCTTACCTGTCCGAAGAAGGAGAATAATTTAGCTTCATCTTCATCCGTTTCAATTCTGAATGGAGTGTCACTGCTTCGAATTGCTATCTGAACTCGTCCATTAGGTGAGAAAGTATACGTAACATGCCTTCGACCTATGATCTCTTCATAGCGTTTAGCGAGGTTTATCCTCTCAGGCTTCTTTTCTAATGTTTTATAATATTCCTTTTTCATTGATAGCATCAATTGCAGTTTATGGACATGAAGTGGTTCGAAGGGCAGCTGGATTAATACATCCATAAAACCTTGAGCCTTTTGCTGTTCAAGCGAATTGGAAAGAGAATAAGTACATGGTGACGTGTTAGACAGGTTACATACCGTGGGTTCAACTCGTACATTTCTCGATCTTTTCTTCAGATCCTCCAAGATATCGGCCTTGATGCATGAAGGAAAATACTGCTGAGGATTGGTATTTTCAATTAAGAATATTCCCTGGGAATTGAAATCGCCGGCAGTAAAGAGTACACGATTATAATGAAAATGCTTCAAGCTTCGTTGTGCCTGGTTCTTTCTAACGGTAAACTTTGTTTGCAGATCTTCGAAGGTTATACCCTTTCCGCAGGATCTGTACTTTTCCACAGCAGCATCTTCAATTTTTTTTCTTGTTACTCGCCAGCCAGCTGTTGGTACATGTTCTACCTCACGATCTAATACACTTAATTCAGACTTTAGTGGTACACTTTTTCGAGGGTTAAAGTATGGATAAGCGTTACTCTCGGACATAGTCTATTTTTTTGAAAGTATGCCCGATCGTTTCTTACAGAATTCTGTTTTAAAGACGCTAGGGCTAATATCTATACTATGATTCCTATAATTATAAAGTAATCCAAAGAATAGAAGAAATGCCATCGTATTGCTGTAATCCATATTTATGACATCAATTGTGTGTAAATATGTGCTTATATTGCTTGAAATATTCATTATGATATCTGTGTTTGTACAATTGTTTCTGATTCAAGGTTTGGTATTATTTGTCATATTTCGTCCAAGACCGATCTCGATAACTTTACATCTGTCTTTGTTAAAAGATCCATTAAACCATAAAAGTTCAAGTGATCCTTCGTTGGCCGTAGCCGAGGATATGTAGCGTTTAATATTTTTAATTCCTACAGAAAATTCGAAAAGTATATTTCGACTGTCATCAGTTTTAGATGATATTTGCTCCGCCGTTATAAAAGAGCCTTTCGAGATCATATAGTTTTTCTCATACGAACGTGAGTCATACTCAGCTTTGATACTATCGTACATTACCAATTTCCATTCCTAGAGATCAGCCTTTTCAAGTATAAGCCTACTATTATCGAGCTGTACTTTTAAGAAATCCCCTTTGCCTATTCCTAATTTTTCTGAGAAAATCTTCGGCAGGACTATCGTCATACTTCTTTCTCCGCTATATGCCTGTACTCTTCGTATTTCGATATCTTCAGTCATATCCTGATTAACTAGTAATGTAAGCTTTATAATATGGGGCGAGGCACCCCATTCAACGTATCATTGAGTGATTTCGATTGGCTTCCGGCAAGAATAAATCTAGATTATAATAATGAGAATCTAGCCGAGCTTCCTCACCTAGAGCATCTGAGAAGGTTAGAAGGACGAATTATGATGTTCGTCAGTGATGCTAATACCGATGGAATAGGTCATTTGGAACTAGCTCGAAAAATAGGAATAAACAGGAAAAATCTCACTCCACATATGAAAAGATTAATGAATAAGGGACTAGTCTTACGTGGCAATGGTAAACGTGGAAAGTACTACCCTGCTAATAAAAAACGTCGCGGCGTATCAATAACTGCAGAAATCTTTAGCAAAGCTGCAGCTTGGACAATATTAGCAAATGAATACATTCCTATAAACAGTCCGTACTTTGAAAGTGGGACAATCGATAACGATTCTTTTGATAACGCACTATTCAAATTCTCTAATAGAGTCGGAGCTATTATTACGTACCTGATAATTCAATCCATGAATCCGTCTAATGAAGTTTCTGGTAGAGATGCAAAGAACGCCGAAGAGAAGGATATTAATGTAAATAGATGGTTCAACGATGGAATCTCAACCTTAGGACCTAATCTCTTGGTTCTATTCAAAGAATACATGGTAGGTGAGCTTGCACTATCTAACAACAAGTATGTTAAGGAAGACGGGACGTTTGATCACTATAAATTGACAGCGGATTATTGGAGATATCTCCATACTAGGCCCTTATTTACCCTTGATGAAAAATCTATAAGTAGCTTGGTGACGAGCTTTCAAAGGACATACCCGAGCATAGATGGCCATCTAGAAAAGATTCGTTTCCGCTTACCAAGCATCGTCAATCGACGAGCTGATTGGGAACGGTATCGAAGGGTTCGCAATAAGCAACAGAAAATTTGCAAGCATGAATTTAAACCGCCTAGAAATACATTTTTGTCAGTCGACTTCAAGGGGAAAAAGTTATTGCATTGTACTAAATGTCACATGACCAAGTCTAAAAAAATTTGAAAAGTTATTGCCTTCTTTTTAATTCCCGCACATCATCCATAAGTTTTATAACTTGGTCTGATAAGACAGTCAATGCGTCATCTTCTTCACGGAGTTTTGCATTAACGAGATAATCATTATTGTTAGTCTTTTCAGTCAGTTCATTAATTTGTTTCTGAAGAATAAGGTTTTCTGCATGCACTGTTAGTAGCGGGACTGCCTTCAAATAATCGCCTAAAACCTCTTGTATTGTGGGTTTGTAATAGGAAGCTGAAAGTCCGATATCGTGACCCATTGTAATTTCTACGTTTATAGGTTTCATAACTTGCTCTGCTCTTGTTTTGTAGAGCTTGCGCATGCCATGTGCTGCCTTCCAATCATGACGTTTAGCACCTTCTTTCAATGGTTGCCGAATACCCTGCTCCCATATTGCTCGTTCCAGTAGTCGCTTGACGCCACTGCTCTTGAGCCTTCGTGGATTTGTTGCCAGACCCCATCTGGCTCCATAGTTAGTGTTAGTTGTCTGCCAAAGATCTCGCATTAGCCATGAATTGTCTGTGATCTTTTCTCCGTAAGACTTACGAAAATCCATCCAGCGTTTTAGTGATTCGTATGCTTCAGGAGTGATGAAAGAGTAATATTCTTCAACGTCTCCGCCATAAACCACCAATTTCGCAGCCTTAATATCCCCATTTTTGTCTGTGATTGGTTCTACATTTTTCCACCGTAGTAAATCCCATGCACCCAGTCGGATGCCGGAAGATAGCATTGTAAAAATTATAGGACCTATTCTCCTGTCAGGGTATTCAAGTATCTTCTGAATCTCATCTATTGTGGGAGCTCTATCATTAGATGCTTGTCTTCCTCTTGGTAGACCTCTTGTTATTCTCTTCCAAGGGATAGTCATGTCGCAAGCATCAGAAAATGATTTAATAGCCTTAACGTAATTACGCAAAGTTGCAGCGGTTATTTCACCATTTTCAACTCGGTTTTTTTGATATTGTAGAAATCCAACAATACATTCAACAGCCCACTTTAATTCATGATTTGCCTTGAATGCAAACATATTAGAACGATTTTCTATATCGCCGTCTTCAAGTTCGAATCTTATATAGTTCAGGAATTGTTTAACCCTTCTTTCGTAGTATTTTCGAGTTATCTCTGATCTAATAGAAAATTTGAACATTGCATAATAGTTCAGAAAATCGTCCTCCGAACAGGCCTGACTTTGCCTTGTCAAGTTCCCGCCGATATCGACCAACATTTGCTCCCATATTCTATATTAAAATGGTGCCTAATAACATGACAAGTTTGGTATGGGGCCAGTGGGATTCGAACCCACGACCGCCAGCGCCCCAGGCCTATACCTAAAATAAGATGGTATCCTTGACCAAGCTAGACGA
>DATBGR010000369.1:0-5196 GCA_036557905.1 Nitrososphaeraceae archaeon
TAGGGTTCCACTATCTAGTATTTACGTTTCGTTTGAAAACAAGATGCCTCATTTATAGAGAATATAAGCGGAGATTACTAACTAGTTTGTACTTTGAGTAGTTGCAAGTACCCGCTGTAAGCAAAAGAAGAAAAATCTAAAATTGAATTAAATAGATAAAAAGTTTGTAGCTTTTCAGTTCTGAAATATCATTTTACAACTGTTACTGTACACTGGCAATAATGAATAAGTTTGTATGAGGTTCCGCCTAATGTATCTTTTGAGGTACCATACTTTCCTCTACTTCCTATGACTAATGTATCGATACTTTTCTTACTTGCAATTTTTAAAATTTCTTCAGCTGGATTGCCGACACATTGAAATGTGCTTACGGCTTCCACGCCTAATGATTCGGCTTCAGTCTTGTATTCATCAAGCAATTTTTTGCTTGAACCCTTTAGTTCTCTTAAGATAGATTTTCCTATTGTGGCGTACTCCTCAACTACATTTGCTATCAATAGCGGGATTTGATTACTTATAGAAAGCTTGCATGCATATTGAAAAGCCTTATCTGAATATTCAGACCCGTCCACTGCAACAAGAAAGGGACATTTTCTTTTCGATTTCATAATAACCAATCGATATCTACAATCTTTTATAATTATTTGTTGTTGATTTATATTAAATCCATATACTGGAATGCTTCTCAAAAAAATATATGTATTTCAATTTACATCCTAGTTTGTTTCTACTTTAGTTTCTACAGTCTTTGTTAGCCGTTTTTTGGGAAGTTTTATATGTAAAACGCCACTTTGCAATTTTGTTTCTATTTTTCGGGACACGAATAGTCAACTTTACCAAACGTAATGAATTAAAATTCTGACTTTGTAGCTGATCTTAAAATATTCATTCTTATACTATCTAGGCTATGCAATCAATAATGAATAAGGTTTGTGATCCGTTTTCAGTTTTTTCACAAATTAGAGACAACTGTGTGATTGCAATTTCTGGCTTTAATTTAGCCACTACTCCAGAGTATCTTATTAGAGAAGTTTACAGACATTACAACCAATCTGGACATCCAAAGAACATATTTATAGTCTCAGACGCACTGCCTGCAACGCCTCACAGAGCTCTTGACTTAATCGCTGAATCCATTTACAAAGATGAAAATCAGGAATTTCTACGAGGTATGCTCATGCCTTTTCTGGGTTTTTCACCATGGCTTCAAAAACTTGCGATCGACGACAGAGTTGAATTCTACGGATGGCCAATTGGCATTACAGCCTATTGGTTTAGAGAAGTAGCCTCCGGAAGACCTGGATTAATAACAAAAATAGGAATCGATACTTTCTTGGATCCACGAAATGAGGGGGGAGCTTTAAACCCAACCGCAAGCAAAAAGATGTCGTGCAAAATTAGCGTAATAAATATTGAGGATCATGAATACCTCCTCTATCGAGCTCCCAAACCTGATTTCGCCTTTATTAGGGGATCCACCGCAGATGAAAAAGGCAATCTATCTATGGAGGACGAGGGTATCAGAGGAACTGTTCTCGGTATAGCCCAAGCAACAAAGGCTAGACCAAATCAAGGTACTGTTTTCGCTCAGACGAGATGGTTAACAAGATCTTTCACTATTAATCCTCGAGACGTAGATGTTCCTGGTCCACTCGTAGATCACGTAATAATTTCACCGCAAGAATTTCACTGGCAATCTGGAACTATTGAATATGACCCTCGTATTTCCTACAGAACGATACCACCAATAACAGAAGAGCTCGTTAAGGATATTATGATAAAACCCGTTGTTCAGTTTGAAAAGGCAATAGCTAGGAGAATTCTAATTGAACTAATCAAGTTATTCAAGGACAAGGGATCTCCTGTTCTAGTAAATTTGGGGATAGGGATTCCAGCCCTGGTATCATCGGTGGCTGCAGAGGAGAACTTAACGGAGTACATTATTACAACGATTGAGTCAGGTCCCTGGGGTGGTATCGCTTTGTCTGGAACTAACTTTGGCCAGGCAATAAGTCCTTTCGCTCTTTCCACCATGCCTGATATGTTCTCCAATTTCGAAGGAGGAATAATAGATGTTGCATCGCTAGGTTTTCTTCAAGTTGATAGAAAGGGAAATGTTAATCCTTCAATCTTATCCGATAGGGTCTTCGGACCAGGTGGATTTCCAGTAATTGCAGGGGGAGCTCCAAAAACCTACTTTGCAGGTGCCTTTACTGCCGGACAGAAAAAAATCGACGTTGTAAACGGCAAGTTATCTATTCTTCATGACGGTTCTCCAAAGTTCGTTGAAAACGTGTATAAGGTTATTTTTAGTGGATCTCAAGCTATAAAATATGAAAAAGAAATTCTCTATATTACAGAAAGGGCAGTTTTCAGACTTACTGAAAGAGGATTGATTCTGGAGGAAATAGCACCAGGGGTTGATGTTGATAAAGATATACTATCCAAGATGGAATTCACTCCGATTATAAGTTCTTCAATGAGACAAATGGATGATAGGCTTTTCAAAGAAGCAAAAATAGGTTTGAGAGATGAGATTGTATAGTATCAAACCCAAATAGAAAAAGGACGATCGAGCTGATTTTTCTGTAATTTATTATGGTGAACACAAGCCTAGCTGACAGGCACGGAATTTAAATGGATTGATTGAATTGCCATGCAGTGTGAATTCCGACTGAATTTAACTTTGAAGGCAGCTCGCTATCGCCATTTTGGCAATTCTATCACCAAGGTTCACATCTTGGTCAGCATTACATTTATGAATACTAGGTTATCAGGTCTAGATAATGCCAACCGAACATAGATCAAATCAACCAAGAGAAATCACATTCATTCAATACACGATAACAAGTTGTGGATAACGATGAGCGGAGAATCAGGTTCCAAGTTAAATGCAAGCTATTATCGACTTATGGTTTATGCGGCGTTGTTCGGAGCTCTTTCCTCGCTTCTCACAGCGGGATACATAACACTACAATCAGGGCATCAAGTTCTTTGCGCAGCCAACCATCTCCCTATATGACATCAACTTATGGCCATTAATTCTCCTTAGTGTAGCCGGTGTTTTCATCGGCCTTGCCATTAAGTTTTTTGGCCAGCATGGAGGATTGGGGGTTGCTCAAAGTCAGTATGCCAAGACAGGTCGTCTTGACTACCGGAAACTGCCAAGCATTCTTCTTCAAGCATTTATCGCGTTGTGGAGTGGTGCGGCAGTTGGTCCTGAGGGACCACTTGTTTTTCTTACTGGTGGACTAGGAAGCTTTGTATCCGAACGACTCAAGCTTCAGAAAGATGATGTGCAAGTGCTTGTTTACAGTGCCATCGCAGGAGCATTTGGAGGATTCTTTGGTTCGCCAGTGATTGGAGCGGTCGGTGCATTAGAGTACATGTACATCAAGGAGCTGGATTTCTACCGTCACTTGATCCCAGGACTCATCGCAGCTGCCATAGGCTATGGCGTCTATTTCGCGCTATTGCACACAACATATCTTGGGATATACAGCTTTCCTGACTTTGCCACTTTTCGTCCAGTTGATTTGATCTTGGCTTTACTGGTTGGAATTATTGGTGGGGTAATCGGGATTATGTTCAAAGTAATCTTTGGTATTATCCACTTAGCCTTCTCCCGGCTTAACAAGCGTCCTGTAGTTCGTGCAATAATAGGCGGTGTGATTATCGGATTGATTGGATCATTTCTTCCATTGACACTTTACTCCGGCCAGAACGAGTTGCTACAAATTATTCATAACCCGACTGCATTTGGCATAGGGATACTACTGCTGCTGATGCTTGTCAAGATTGTGCTTACAAGTACGTCGTTTGCCACCGGGTTTGAAGGTGGTCCTATCTTTCCGTTACTGTTTATAGGCGGTACGCTAGGATTGGCACTTTCAGAAATTCTAACATTTATTCCACAAGGTGTAGGAGTCACAGCAAGAATGGCAGCTGTGGCTTGTGCCGCATTTCCACTTCCATTAACGATAGCTCTCTTGTTGGGATTCTTGGGAGGGCAAACTGATCTTTTACCTGTGATAGTCATTGGAGCCGTTACAGGCTTTATAATATCCAAGGCTCTCACCCCGCTTTTGCCCAAGCGCGGCATGCAGCCAGAACGCTGACCTGATTAGATTATAAGCTGATTGAACAGATGGATTGATACTGATTCAATAGAACACAGGAACACACATACTGGATTTGAGTTTTAAATTTATGTTTTCAAGAGATATAAGACTATGATGGTTAAATGAAAATAATATAGGTATTAAATCTGAAAGTAGTGAGTAGAATTATTTAAATGAGTTAGACTATTAGCTATTTGCAATGTATAAACCAAAAATACTAGTGGAAGCACTTACTGTTGGGATATCTTTATTTTCATTTTCATTGGCATACGTAAATTTGGTATTTGCACAGTCAGTTCAAACGGAAGCTTTTGACGCAATGCTTTCAGGAGGAGAAGAGGTTCCTCCAGTAGATACTGCTGCTACTGGTATTGCATCATTTACTTTGGAAGGAGAACAATCAATTAACTATGATGTGAACGTCACTGGCATAGATAAGGTTATTTCAGCACAAATTCACAATGCACCCAAGGGTGAGAATGGAGAAATCGTAGTTACCTTGTTTAGGGCCGATAGTCCTACTGGCCAAATATCAGGTAGACTGACCAATGGAAGTATCACATCTTCCAACTTGGAAGGGGAGTGGCAGGGAACGCCTTTCCGCGACCTAGTCAAGGCCGTGGAACGTGGTGAAACTTACGTGAATGTTCACACAGAGAAAAATCCCAACGGAGAAATACGCGGACAGATTAGTGCTGTAAAATAGAGCAAATATATCCTGCTTACGAACTAAATTTTTAATTTTGTTCAGTGTACTAGTTCTATATAAAAGATAAGTGACACATATTGGTATGTTAGTACCAAATATTGTAACTAATGACCTTAATTAAATATCAAACGACAAATTTTTTCTTTTTAGTCAACGTATGCAATCTTCTGTTAATTGAGCTCGGTTATTTTTATTAATCTTATAGATATTCAGATATATCAGGCGTAGGAAAGATATTACAGCGTTCAAACATATATTGCGCGTCAAAATATATGAGCCAAAGAAAAATAATGTTTCTTTTCTTACTGTAATTCTTAGTTACTATTTGTTGGTTTTATTATTAATTTCAGTTGTAGCACTATCTTT
>DATBGR010000370.1:0-15882 GCA_036557905.1 Nitrososphaeraceae archaeon
TTTAACAGTTAATTAGAAACTGATCACTTATTCAGAGTAAAAAAACATTTCGTGAAAAATATTATAGAAAAGATTTCTGGTTTATAAAAAATTTGTTGATGGAATAACGCAAGCGTCCTCGACACGTGCTCATTTAAGATGCCAGATGCCAGAAGCAGATGCACTAAATCATTTACTTACTCACTCCCTCCCACCTAACATCCATCCTCTTAAATAACATCTAGGAGTCTATTGGAGAATGTGAATCTGTGTGAATAGAATTATTTCATTTTTTTTGGTTATTGACTTTAATGGAAGTGGGAGAAAAGTGGAAAATGGCCGCAACAGACTTAAATCTTAAAGTAGTCGATTGAAAGAATGTTTCTATCGGTCATTTGCATAAATTGGTCAGCTTCAATTACATGATTCCAGATATGAAACAGGCATTCCTTAAGTCGATCATTTTTTATCATTATGTAAAATTGAATGGACTAGTCGGTATGCAATCTAGACCAATTAACTGCCAAATTCAAAATAAGACTGTAATTCTAAAACAGATAAATATGTCGAAGACGATTGATAGGCAATCGAAAGTTACTACATGAATGAGACGACAAATGAAAATGAAAACCTGGACACTTACACTTGATCAAGAAAAAGCAACTTGGTTGTCAAATATAATGAGATCAATGAGAAATGCGTACCAAGAGGATAAGCCATTAATTTTAGGCTCTGAAGATGCGGTGAATGCAATGAATATTATACAGCAGATAAGTCAATATGCTAAAGGATAAATATCATACGGAATTGTCTATGTCCGCAGAAATTAAGAAAATAGTAAAAATAGCTGATCGAAGCCTCCTTTGAAGAATATTTGTATGCAGTAGAAATTATTTTTGACCGGGGTTTACCATTCTGATGATTGGTAACTATTATAGCGACTAGGATAGTTGCAACCATATTCGTCATAGTGATTAATACGATTTTCATAATTAGAACGTTTTAAAAGGTATTTGGACTTTGCTAATAGTCTTGGTGACAGTTAGTCTTGATACTGTGACGTTGCTGCAATAAGACCGCACGAACAGCATTATCAGCGGGAGTCATACTCTATACAGAATGTAAATTCGAAGAATAATAAAATATGTTTTTGTGTGGATCGTTGTATGAATTGGCTGATGAATTATCAAGAAAAATATTGGTATTCTAGTTAATTGGATCAATTAATTGATTAACTATTATCCTCCGGCCACGACGAAGAGATCTTCTTGGTATTTTGGTAAATCATCCAGGATTTTTGGCCCTAGTCCGAAAATAGAACCAAGAACATTGTTTGAATAAGCACCTAAAGCTCCTGAAATTCCAATATCTTCAGGTCTTTCATGGTTAAAAAAGACTGCAAATTGCATATCTTCATTAGTATTTACATTTTCTATGTAGTGAAAATATGCAGGCGGAATAAATACAACTTCTCCAGGACCAACTTCGAAGGTATCAACTTGATCTTCTGGACTGAAGATAGTCATTCGTCCTCTACCACTTATTACATAGTCCAATTCAGCTGCATTAGGATGCCAATGGGGTTCACGTATTCCTTTGGGTTTCAAAGTTAGTAAATAGCAAGCAAGACCGCTAAGAATTCCAAAATTATTCGCATTTCCTAGAGAGACAGTACCTCCCTTACTTTGTACTGTAGCAGGAAAGGCTTTGAGATTGAACTTGTGATAATTAGGAATTCTGCGATAAACGGGTGTGATCGCATCATTAGAATTGAATCTTGAGGTTATCAGTAAATCTTGACTAGATTTTTTGAATTTGCTAAAATAGTCAGAATTTAGGCCAAATGTCGCTCCAAGTACTCCATCAGTCATAGATCCAATTGAACCTGATATTCCAATATCTTCAGGTCTTTCATGGTTAAATGCTATTGCGAATTTTGTTTCTCCGTGATTGATATTTTCTATATGATGAAGATAACCTTTAGGAACAAATACAATCTCACCATCATCCACAGTAAATGTATCATGTCCAGCTCCTGGACTGAAGATGGTCATGAGAGCTCTGCCTGATAAACAGTAGCTGAGTTCAGCCGCATTAGGATGCCAATGCGGTTCTCTCACACCTCTATCGTCTAGTCGAAGCAAATACAATGCCATGCCTTTCAATATAGAAAAATTATTTTCATTTGCCATAGTTCGAGATCCGCCATTGCAAATGGCTTGTGGTCTAACAGATTCTAGATCGAGAGTATGAATTGAATTCATATCCTTTCTTATGATCATTACTGGTTTATTTCTAGCTTCTTGAAGTGTCAGTATCTGCTATTATATATACTGTTTAATAGTTGACTGGTACTATAATATAGAATATATGCAAAATAAATGCATCATAGCATTAGTTATTTTAAATATCTTATTTCTCTTTGTTAGATGTATTATAACTCCGTAAATAGATGGGCCATAACAGGTGGTGTAGCTAAACCATCTTAATTTTACTAATTCATTATACTAAGGCTACGATTAAGACATCTCTGCTCACATTATACCTTATGCGATTTATCAAACCAGATATCTTTTTTGGTATTGTAGAACAGTCCACAAGAGAAAAGAACAACTAATAATTTCGTATTTGGCAGATCATCGAACAAATCAATGACTCTTATCCTTTAATATGCTAGACTTGTATTAAGAGATTCTAAAAGAAACGATAGATACTAGTAGGAATAGTCATATGTGGATGGGAATATAAAGTGAGGTCACAGGAAGTGGACATTTTGGTCTCTTTGCTTCGACGATCAAATACTTTCTGGAGCCACAATTCGGAGATTAATATGCATATAGATGGAAGAAAAAGTAGCTTTTCTGTTCCAGGCATTATTGACGTCAACTTGAGAATTTCATAAATCCTGTTACAGGAGAGGAGCAGGATACGAAAATACAGTTGCCAAAGGGATTCATATGGAAACCATCTGAATCGGCAAAAAGAAAGCTAATGCATATTGCTACGCCTAGTTTGAATTTTGATCATTCTGATAAGAATGCCTTTTACTTTGTTGTAGAATTTAAGGGACCAACATAAGTTAGTTTAATTATTCATCTGCTTAGTACGACAATAAAAGTCCAATGGAACCATGGAGCGAAACAGTAGGCCAAAATCGAACAAGTTATACCATCAATCTGATTGGGTAATCTGTGTCCTGGTTCATTCAAAGCTATGCGATCTTCACCACGTCCTAATGCATATGTTCTTGTAGATCCCGGTCTACCATAAATATGCAGAACAGTTCACTACTTGTACCAAAGGTTATGGCAAGTCTAATATATTATCCTATACATATTTTAGTATGAAACATAAAATCATATGCACGATCGGAGCTTTGGTATTGGCAACTACTTTACTAGGTGGAATTTTTACTTTTGCCAATATGCAGAAAGCGAGTGCACAAACGGATGCTGGAGGCAACATGACAGGAGGAAGTAATATGACAAGAGGATCTGGAAGTGGAGGTATGATGGGAATGATGACTGGCGCCGGGCCTAATGTTACAGGTTCTATTAAATTATCTACTGTTTTTGGAAATGCATTAGCATCGCAGATAAAAGTTAGTCTGAGTCAAGCTGCAACGACTGCAGAAAATACAGTTGGAAATAATTCCCATGCCGCAGCAGCGCATTTCGGTGTTGTAAACGGATATTTCGTAATTACTGTCTGGGTTATTGATGGCAGCTATAACTTCCATCAGGTAATAGTAGATGCAGGAAATGGAAAAGTGCTACTAAGTCAGCCTGCATTAAAAGGAGGACCAATGATGATGCACGGTATGATGATGGGCGGCGGTCAAATGATGATGCACCGTGGACCTGGCATGATGATGCATGGTTGGGGTGGCGGTGGCGGTCCTCATAACGGCATGATGAGCGGACCAGGAATGGGTAAACCACAGTATTAATCGTAGTTGAATAGAACGAGTCAGAAAAGCAGAATTAACGTAATATCATCTATTTTTTCCATTTATACAAAATCTAACTATTACATATCACTATTACGAGTATTGTCCTTCAAATGCATAACAAAAAGAGTTAGCAGATAGCGCTATAGCGAACACACCACACCGCCAATATCTAATGCGACAAATTGTCACAATAGTGAAACTTGGCTTCTAAAGCGCCATCGATTGCATTTTATGAGTTATACAAAATTCTGTTCGTGCCTTACGTCGCTTTCACTTTATCACTAGCAGTTTAAATCTTCAAGAAATAGTTCAAGCTGTCTCCTCTGTTTGACATCTTGATACTACTCCTCAGGCTTTATGGCTTCAATCATAACATCAATCTTTTTATCCAAACTTAGTATCTCATTAAGTATTCTTTCGTGATGATTTTGAACTATCTCTATTGATTTCAAAAATTTATCGTGACTCTCTTCGATAGCGTTTATGCGGCTGAGAGTTTCTTCCTGTTTCATAGTAGTATTTTTCTGGATCTTATAGACCCACCAAGTTATGAGAGCACCTACAACTGCTCCTATTACAATACTAAGATATGTGCTTGATGCATTTGTCATATCTACACAACCCCGGGTTATCTCAGGCATACAGCCCCAAACGACAAGAACAGGTAATACCATTCTACTATAATGATTTTGACTTAGTGTTATATTTTGTTTATCTTAAAGGCATTTTGTCTTATCAATATGAAATCAACAATTTTTAAGATCATGACATTTATAGACTTTAGAACTCTTAATAGTCTCTGAACATCGCTTACATTTTATGGTCGCCAGTTCATGTTTTATCACAGATCTTGTCTACTGCTGGCCTTCAGTTATGACTAAGTGTATCATCATCATCCATTCCTGAAAAGTGCAAATCCTGGTAATTACGAAATAACAATATCAGGTACTTCTCCAGCAGAGATTCTTTTCACAGGTGATTGCGGCGGTTTTATCGAAAGTAATGGCCCAGTGTCTCAGTTTAGTGTAACTGGTACGATCAGTGCGGGACAAGAACTACATTGTCATATCCATTACGATGGATGATAGACTCTAATTTTCTTTTTTTATCAAATAACATAACATATGGCTCATTATAAGTGATCTTTGCAACTACAACACCTTTGAAAAAACCGTAGATCATAACAATATAAGATATTATAGAGTAGAGAATAATAAATTCAATGCAGTAAAAAAGGCTGGCTGGTATCTCAGGTCATGGGCTTATGACGGTCCAATTGCTAGTTTAGAGCCTTTCAAGTATTGTCCAATTGAAACTGCCTTTAGAATTATTGGAAAAAGATGGACTATTCCTATTATAAGAGAAATTCTAAGAGGCAACGAACAATTTAACCGTTTCAAGGAAAAGATAGAAGATATATCACCGAAAGTTCCTACAGAGCGTCTACGTGAGCTCGAATGAGTCGGAATCATTAAAAGTAGTATTTTAATGGTATCCGGTCAAAATAGATAATAGTCTAACTGCAATGGTAAATGTTTGAATCTGTATTACTTAGCGTAGCTTCCTTTTCGATGAAGTACATGCCCAGAACTGTCTTCAAGGATGGCAAATCATGATAGTAGATAGATTTAATCTAATTTATCTACTTGAAAATATATAGATGATACAGATAAAGGCATATCACAGACATAATATCATTAATGTGTTAATGTTGAGATATTTCTGCAATTTATCATTATTTTTCATTGTTTTCATCAATATCATATTGCTACCAAACGGAATATCAAAACAAGATAATGTATCATCCATATATAACTCACCCACTATTGTATACGCTCAGCAGCAACAGTCTGGTCTTCCAGCCAACAACAGCCAAGAGTGGGTTGATAAACAATCGAATACTAAAGTTCAGTTCACATATTCTCCGGATAAACCGCTCGTAAGCGGATTCACGAAGCTAAAGTTTAATTTAGAAGATTCAAAGAAAGGTACACCATTAAAAGACGTTTTTGCAAGAGTCACGATAATTGGAGTATTGCCACAAAAAGCACCTCTCAAATTTTATAACATAAAAGCTCCAAATGGCAATTTTTCTGTAGAATATCGATTTCCTCTTGAGGGAACATATCAAATATTTGTTAAAGCAGATTCTAAGAATTCTGCGCTCGCATTAGCACCATTTGAGGTGTTTGTTCCATTTCGACCTGTTGGTACTATCAATATAAACAACATTTATCCAATATTAATTCCTCTTGGACTAGTAGCCTTAGTTGGCACACTAGCCATATTATCGTTTATGCTTTTTGTTAATAAAATGAAGAAATCACAATAATGCATAATGATGTGTACAAATCTATTCCTACTCAAATGTTTAGTATGGTGTACGTTGTAAAGACAGCATGATTCGTATAATATTCGCCACTTTGTTAATACGCCCAGGAATTGTGGAGACTTTGGAGTATGCAGCACTTCAAAAAATAAGTTATTTTATGAAGATATGTATAAAGTGAGTAATTTCAAGGCTACATTAGCTGGTTAATTCTTATTGTAATTTTAATTCTAAATTCTAGATTCTGAAATAGGTGCTAATACAATTCATCTCCTCTTTTATCCGTACCCATCTTTAGAATCTAAAAATGGCTTATGACCACTAACTATAGTTTCTTAAATATTAAAACATGAAGTATTTCGATGTATAGACATAATACTCTCAACTAGGTTATAACGATTGAATGATAATTATTATGAACCATATGAATGGAGAAGATTTACCTTGAACATTGGAATAATAGGATCTGGGGATGTAGGACAGAGATTGGCAGATGGTTTTATCGAACTTGGTCATGCAGTTAAAATTGGATCGCGAAACCCAAATCAAAAAAAAATAATAGAATGGATAGGCAAACATGATAAGGAGACTGCATCCTCAGGAACGTTTGCAGACACAGCGTCGTTCGGTGAACTTGATGTAATTGCAACCTTATGGTCTGGAACTGCAGAGGCCATAAGAATGGCCGATCCTAAGAATTTTACCGGCAAAATTGTGATTGATGTTACCAATCCCCTAGACTTTTCAAAAGGAATGCCGCCAAGGATGGCAATAGGTCATACAGACTCTGCTGGAGAGACTATACAGCGTATATTACCAGATTCAAAAGTTATAAAAGCATTTAATATAGTTGGTAATCCGCACTTTATTCATCCAGATTTTCCTGGTGGCCAGCCTAGTATGTTTATATGCGGCAATGATGACCAAGCCAAGAAATTGCTAATGGATAAGATTCTTACACCTTTAGGCTGGGAAACAATCGATATTGGAGGAATCGAGGAATCAAGACTGCTTGAGCCACTTGCGTTACTGTGGATAACACATTACTTTAGAACTGGTAATGGAAACCATGCCTTTAAGCTATTGCAAAAATGAGAAAAAATAGATGTGTTGGAGCCAAACACATGCAACCACCATATCTCAGCTTTTGGCTAATTTATATACAAGAATATTATGGATGCTTCATAGAAAGTATGGAGTATGCCAGTCATAAGGAAAGTAGAAAAGAAAAGCGAACAATCCTGACACGCGTCAATAGAATTCAGCGATCATAGGAGACATACCTCCATCCTATGATCTATTGTCTGAATTCCATTTCTTGGAGTGTCACTATGTCTGAAACCGAACAGTCTGGATTCGAACAGCACTTTACAAATACACAATATGCCTATTTAATGCTGCATCTAGTGTGCGCTTGAATCACTTTTGGGTAGATACTAAAGACCGCTGAGTAATGAGCAGAATAGGTTATACAATACTGTGATTTGAAGCGTCTTACCTATCCTTATCTAGACGATCAGACAAGCTAGCAAGATTGGCATAGTTCGCAATGGGATATTGATTTATCAGTGTTTCTATAGATATTGCTGATATTGACTGTAGGCATCTATGATCATCTTAATCCCTTAATATGACCCTGGTTTAATTCGGATATTTATAGTGCAGCATTCCTGATATCAAGGATATTCAACTAATCCAAATCGGTGATTTTGCAAATGATATGTTGTTATGAACTACTATACTGAGAGTCCATAGATGACATGGTTACCTTGTAATACACAAGGATTTTTGTCAACTATGGATGGGTCAGAAGCCCTAGCCCAGTTTGTATCGTCTTATCTAAATATCAATATAGGCATTGCGTAACGTTACCATTTAGAACCATTAATACTATATGGAGATCATACCTTTATATTATTTCATATTGTTAAAGTCGTTTAATAGAGAGAATTTTTAGTGGACGGAAAAAGCAACCTTTGTTTTAATTCTTTCTTCTCCTGTAAGAAGCTCGGTTCCCCTCATTCATAGTTCTAGTTACGATATCTTCTAGGTTCCCAGAGGCTTTTAGCATTAAAAATAGGTCCAATATCTGCTTAATCAAATAGTAGGTCGCCTAAGATATGGCATCATCGAAATCTCTTCACTGAAACTACTAAAATGTGGAACGGCTGCACCAGACTTATGCTTTATATTACTCCTGACAAGTCAATATCATTAGAACATTTAAAGCCAGCCAACTAATAGCCTAACAAAATATACACTACAAAAGAAATGAAAAGGCTAAAGAGGTGGCTATTTATTAGAGGTAAGTTAAATTTAGATAATTGTGTTGTAGCTATATTGATATTACTTATCGGACATAACTTTAGGTACTGAATTACTCTTCTTCTTCTTGCAATTGCAGGACTTCCGTTTGTGAGCATGAGTATTTTCTAGCAATAACTCTGCATATTCGTCAACCGTCAGGCCTAACGAATCAGCACAGTTCTTTAACGAATGATATAGACTCTCTCTAATTGGTATGATCTTATATAGTTCGGTCATATGGGCCTTAATCATTTCTTAGACTTGTATTATCAGGGTACATACTATTATGAAAATCGATTGCAAATGTTTTATAGTCCTCTATTATCTTCATCTAGGATGTTGGTATAGTTATTGATCACATTACTATCCAAGTAAATCATTTCGTCCTGTCTGTTGATTATTTTGAGGGTTTGACATCAGGGAGATTGTTTATCTAATTGATATATCAGGTACAAATTGGAGATGTCCCATTGTAATGACTTCGTGGGAAGATAACAAAACCCATGATGAAACAGAAATGGCAGGTCTAATTAAATATGTGGAATATTCCAAGCTGAATAAAAACTATCAAATCAATTGATTTCTGATTTATATCTATTCTTTATGGTTTGTCTGCACGAACTAACAAACTAACAACTGTCTATTCACAGATGGTTTGCTTCAATTGGGCTCTTTGTGGTACTATTAATATGGTTACCAATCTATTTATTGCTGCCTATCTCTGTAACTTTAGCAGTAAGTAAAAATTTTCCACCTCATGTATCTAGCAATACAATCTTTATTTAGTCACATCTGCCATTAATATACTTCGAACTCGGTAAAAGTCTCATTCTAAATGAAATTGAATTCGGAGTGCAATTGATCGGGTAGGACTGGATTGGATTGGATAATATAGGATATTCATTATATGATAGTAACATGTCTATGTCAGTGAAGAAAATAACACTCCGTGATATGGACGAAGGTGATGACATTCCTGAAAGTCGTATCATAAACGACTACAAAGACGGTAGCGTAATCGCGGACTTTTTTTCTAGGCATAATACCCTAGAGGAATATATTGAGCTCTTAAGTGAGGCTTCCAAGAAAGTAAGAAAATAAAAATAATTGAGAAATGAATGAATGTATCATCTCCTATCTCGTCTCTCTTAATTTTGTCTTTGTCTTAGTACGAGTGGACTGTGTGTAAAGCAAATCTTACTTTGAGCTCATATCGCTATCTTGCAGTTCTAAATCTTCTTGCAATGACAGGTAGCTCTCTATAATAGAATTAGCATAGTCATCTACTGTCATACTATATTCTGATGCCGCCTTATCTAGAAGTGTCCATACTTCTGGGCATAATCCAATGATTACGCGTCTATCTGGGAATCTTCCCCTCATTCTTAGTTTAAATTAAGCCGGGAGCCTCTTGATTATCTTTGTGAATAGTCTTCGTATTCGTATCAATAGTGTTTGTAGAAGAACTGTTGATCACTTATTTTCTTAAATCCTATGTTGAAATGAAAGTTGGTGAGACACATTTTTTGAGATACCTCGACACAGTAAAGTTGATCGAGGCAAGTTACTAATCAAAGTCAGACTCTAGTAGAGACACGATATTGGGAACTGCCTTACAATTTATCGGCTATGTTGTTTGACCTAATCTCAGTAAGTTACTGTTGCAATGAAAACCAACAATCTCTGCAGATTATCTCTGTATCAGAAACTTCTGCTGTTGTCCATATTCTTTGCTCGTCAAGTTCTTTATGACACTGACTACAAAATATCATACTGTAATCTTACACCACTTAATCCCTTTTCAAATTTATAACGAATTTAATGTTTGGTCTCATTATAGAAATGAATATTTCAATATAGTGTTATTTCAATTTTGTATTTTTTAGCTTTCATTCTAATAGATAATCAAATAACATCATCAGCTTATAGATACTAATACAGATCCGACATATCTATAGAGTCAGTAGCTCTCTATAGATGGTTTTTGTTGTATTTGGTGTAAGATGTATCATTTAAATCATTTTGGGTACTGACTTTAATATAGGTATTTAGTTTCATCGACTATCTTCTACTAATTCAAAATATTAATTCCTTTCAAAAGGGTTGCATACTATTTAGTTAAGTGGTAAGGTAAGCATTGTTACGACAAAGGAAAAATAAAGCATTATTAAGTTCTCATGAAATCTCCATCGTGTATTCTCACATTATAGCTGCGAGCAATTGTTACCTTGCTTTATACAGCTATTAAATGCATATGTCTGCAATTCTATTAAGCTAATAACAAAGACAGATTCAGAAGGATTGATGAGGTGCACAGTATTAACAATAGGATTGGGCATTTAAAGAACGTTCCTGTATAATATATCGTCCTGGTATGTTTTAGAAATCATTTATTCGAAATAGACGCGTAGGTTTCTTGATTTTTTATTAATAATAGATTCAACATCGGTGCCATTACCCTAGAGATGTTTTTCCTAAACCAAAATACTATTGAGAAAAACCTCATCAGTACAACCATAATTTGTATCATATTTACCATATCATATTAATAATATATAGATTAACGATTAATTAAGAATATCTCCTAATGATGTTAGATGATTCGACCAGCGCTAAATCAACTTTGAATCGACCAATAAATCACTACCGTGAATCTGAGTTATTGGCTGCCATTCTTATCTTAATTTTTCTGACTCAAGATAGGAGTATCAGGAGATATCCAACGACTATGATAATAATTTGGTGTTAGTCTTTGGATAGATTATTGATCGGAATTAAATAGGTTTATAGAAACACGACCCATGGCACCTGGATAGTATCCGATGAAGGAAAAAAATGGATAGACAAGTATAACATCATAGTTGATAGTAGATGATGATAGACTATTGGTTAAGTTAGTAATACTGTAATGTTTTTGTGACATATTTAATCATATAAACTTTGTACGATTACTTTTTATATCATCAAAAGCCACTTAGAGCAATGTCAATAAGGAGGTAATTTTATGATTTGCAATGATCTCAATATTGTCCGTGAAACATGCAACAACTCTTGCTCATCGCCAATGTTCATCGTATGTGACACATGCTATTGGTGTGCTACATGTCTAGATAAGACTAGAAGGCCTAAACATTATTGTTCACACTGCAGCGCTGACAATATTGAGCTATCCAGCTTTCCTATAATGCATAACGAATTACTTGACTCTGATAGTAGCATGGAATAGAATTGATATTTGGCTCCAGATAAATACATATCTTATTATTCTATACCTATTATACAGACACGATAATTTTAGCTTATCACCCATGAATATCTCACAATCTTTCTGCGAGCTTAAATAGACTCACTGACTTATTGACTTCGGACCTGAATTAGCGTTGTTGAAGATGGTATCAGTAAAAGAATACAATTACTGCTAGTCCAACCTATAATCAAGATATCTCTCTCGCAAAGATGCAGAGGCTAAGCAAGGCTTAATATGCGTACACCGATGGCCCTTTCGAGAACGAATGTAATGACCAATATAAAGAACAGCGTTATACCTCCATTGAAATTGATGCCTAATGATGAGGTAATGAATTATATTGGCCTAGTTCAAATACAATCGAAAAAGGAGGAGGTCAAAATTGCTTTGACCAGCTAGAGTGGTCTTAAGACATCGGAATAAAATTTCCTATGATTAAATCAAATGCTGCTTAATTTAATAATAGCAAGACCATCATCGCGTCGTTGGTAATCTTTCATCGATAGTGAGCTCACTGTTCGAATCCCTTATTATAATCTTCTTTTATCTCAAAAATTCATAGTATAACGTCAGATTGTATTAATTGGTTTTTCAGGTGGAAGGATTATCTTGATTTCATCCCGTATCTCATCCGAGATTCTTTTGACAGTTGGAAGATACTTGACCCTATCGTAAGCCACACATATGAACAGAATATTCTCAAGCTATCCATTTTTGGAATCGGCTCTTAATCAAATTGTCATTTGAACTTCACGTCTATATTCAAACCCTATGTGCTAATTAGTAAGTGTAGTAGATCGAGCTGAGCATTGATTGTAGCTTTACTAGGCATGAAGATTCTCAATGTTTAAACCGATGCCGCAATTTATAACTAGCGAAGAACTAGCCAAAGATTATCGGTTTAATCTTGTAGGAGTTATTCTGTATTATCTTGACACTCGGTTCATCCTTCTGTTTATGACATACGGTACATAACAGTTGCATATTTCTTACTATAGATTCTCCCCGTAATGCACGTGGTACAATGTGATCTACAGTTAACTGAATGTCAATGAAATACTTGTGACAATAAGCGCATCTGGCTCCATGCATTGCCAGTAACTCTTTCCGTTGGATCACGAATCTACGTCCCCCCAACTAATTTTGATTTGTCATCAGGAATATTATATCTTTACTACTATAGTTACTATAGATCATTAGTCAGCTAAACTATGATTGTTGATATACAACTAAGGTATGCCAGACACTTCATCTCTTTGGCGATTTGATTACAAGCCAAGTCTAAATCTACTCAATTCAAGTTATAAATACAAAGTGCGTAGCATGCTCCCCACAAGAAGAGTTATGATAAATATTCATGCTTCCAGAAAAAATGACAAGTGAAATAAATTCTGTTCATAATTTAACGAATTAGTCCTCTGTTGATAAACAAAAGCCAAAAGTAGCACCATCACTATCAGTATTATTATTGGCCCAAATCTTCCCACCATGCGCCTCTACTATGCTCTTTGAAATATATAGCCCCAAACCTATCCCGTTTTCTGATTTAGTTGCAAATTTATTAAATAGTCTAGGCATGATCTCCGAATCAATTCCCTTGCCAGTATCCTTTACAGCAATATTCCATTCTTTTGCATTCAGTGTAGTTGCTGATAATGATACAGTAATTGAGCCACTTTTTGTAAAGTTAAATGCATTATCTAATAAATTTTGGATAACCTGGCAAATTCTTTGCTTATCTCCACGCACTAGTGCAGCATCGACATTACTTTCGAATGATATATCGAGTCCACTTACGAAACCGGCTTGATCTTTTTTATAATCGTCTAACAATTCCATAATTGTTTTAACTAAGTCAAAAGCATCTTCTCTCAGTTCCAACAAATTACCGTCTATCCTAGATACATCCAAAATATCCTCAGTAAGATGCTTTAACCGACGAGCATTTCTGCCTATAATTGTTATAAATTCTTGATACTGTTCTATATCTCCCTTCTTCCTACTCAGTAAGTCAGCTAAACCCAAAATTGGTTGGACCGGCGTTCGTAATTCATGAGCAGCCACATTGATAAATTCCCTCTGCATGTCATCATGATTTTGTAGAGGCCTAATGAGTATCTCTTGTCGTTTATTAGAGTCCTTCAATTGTTCACAGAGATCAAGTTGAGTCCATAATGAATAAAATATTGACACATAGGTTGAAACAGTAGATTTACTATTAGAATACGATGACAATCCCATTGCCTCAATTGAAGTCTCCTTGCTATCATCCCTTAATTCCACGACTAGAGAATATTTTCTGTCAACGATCAAAATCGAAACTTTAGTTTGCAATTGAGATTGAATAAGACGAGCCTTTAGTGTGTTCAGGTTATTCTGATGCTTATGATAGTCTTGGTTGGAAGTGTCAAGTTTATGACTATTATTGTCGACAATGGATTTTTCGCTATCATTTGCTCCCAATTCTTCTACTATCTTCTCAATCTTGTCACCAAACGGCATGAGAATTCTTACGTCCAGCCATCGAATGCTTGCCTCATTTAGAAATCTGACAGTTCCGGACTCTACTTGACGTCGAAATGCATTTGCAGTAGAAAATATGACAAGGATTTCGTTACCTGCGCCTTGTATAAGTTCAAATGCGAGTTTCTGAACTTCATAAGGATTTATCATTGTCTCAATAAAATCTGCCTTTATTCCCTCCTCTATCTCTGCAATCCTCTTACTAGCAGTCTCTGCCCTTTTCCACAACATATCAAAGAAATACTGTTGTTGTTCCACAAATGAACTAATATTACAGAAAATGACTTTGGCAGCGACTTTTGTCTCCTCGCCAAATACTATAGGCGCAAGGTATTCTGAGTCACTTATCATAAAATTGCCCATTATTCCTTCTAGATGTCTAACCTCATCAACAATTTCCATCAATTCTCTACAGTAATCTATGTTATCCTTGGTAATTTCGGTAAGATATCTTATTCTGACTCCTCTATTTTTGGCATCAATAAATGATTTCTTTACTGTCTCAGTTCTAATTGCTAATAACGGTCTAGTGTAGTTCATGCAAGTATCTATGTTTCTTCTTGCATTCGAGAAAAAACGTAATTCCGTCTCTATTGCCTTTTTTGAACCGTAATAAACAATTGTACTTTCAGTTTCTACCATGGCTGATCTGGATGTAGAAGATAATTCCATCGCATCCAGAATAATACCAGAATTTATGAATATAAAAGTAGCGTGGTAGTAACAATCAGAAATGTCAGATATTTATTTAACTATAATAATAGGTGTTGAAATGAGGCAGCATAAAGGTTGAAATTTGGATTATAAATGCATGCATCACAGAAAAGTATGATGAGAAACATCTGGAAATCAGTCAATTGACATTTCTTGATACAAGAACAGATAGTATGACACAGGGACATCCAGCATATAAGTCACAATTATAGAAAAGATGAGACTATGACATTCCTACGCTGATCTATTGTAGGATATAATCTATTTAGATATCACTGTGAAAAACTGCTAGATAAGAAAGTGCAGTTGCCCCTTTTAATTTATTCCAAATTACAAATATTATGATGTCTGTTGTAACTAATTCAACCGAGTGTGAAGGATATATAAAAATGAAGCTGAAGTATTCAACATCTTGGGCTCATTTTGTTTAAAGTGTTGGCAAGCTCTTATCATTATTCCGACGATCACTTAGTCCGGACTATAGTCGTGAAAATTCTTTAAGCATATCTTGATTGTCGATAAATTATCAAGCTTACTACGATATTATAGCTAAGATGATATCTCGTACTTGTTATTTGCAAGCTAGACAAGAATTTGATATAGCAATTTTTCTAGAAGCGCTAGGCCATATTTCTAAATTTATACTTTAATTCATTATCTTAATTATCACTAATACTGAAATAAATTGTTAGATTGAGTTCTAGGCAAATTATAGGTGCTGCAAATTCACGCATTAGCTTGATAATATGACTAGGAAAAAATGACATTGGACAACCATGCTTTAGCTTTCTTGATCTCATCCAATCTTAATTCATGACCGCTATTTTGCCA
>DATBGR010000371.1:0-4042 GCA_036557905.1 Nitrososphaeraceae archaeon
TCGAGTCGCCGTTCAGTTTAAGCGGTCGTGTAACTTGAATGAATTAATAAGTAAACGAGTTAAAACAAGTGAGTTAATCGAAATCGGAAATGTGATTGCCATTGATAATCAATCTATAACGGTATTAGGTTGTAATAATCAGCATACGTATGTAATTCCTGATTATTATATTAGAGAATATGACGAAGATAATGTCTTGATAGATACATCAATCCAATATCTGTATCATTATGAGATAAATGTAAAACTACAACAAATTAGTATTTGATATATTAGTTGTATTTGGGGCATGTGATTAAGTGACAAGTTCACTAACATAGGTAACGATATAACTTACAGATATATGACAATTACTTATCAAAGCATAAAAAGCCTAGTAAGATGTTAGACAGGTTCTTGGATTCTTTCCCTTTGATATGCTCTTTTCAGCCAGATAGGAGTTACAACTGTTGTAAGAGCAACCATAATTATTATTGCAGTATAGACATCTGACGTCAATATTTTGGAGGATACACCCACACCTGCCACAATAAGCCCAACTTCTCCTCTAGATACCATGCCAATTCCAACTTTCATTGCTTTGCTCTTATCTTTTAGAAATAACATTGATGGAAGTCCACAGCCTACCAATTTAGTCAAAATGGCAACAGCTACTATTCCACCAGCTAGCAGAAGCACATCAAGATTAATCCCCCTTAAATCAACTTGTGCCCCAATTATAGCAAAGAATAAAGGTACAAAGATAATCCCCAGTTTCTCCACATATTCACTTACTCTATTTATTACTCTAGTGCTAGCCACAGCCATACCAACAGCAAATGCTCCAACTATAGGAGAAAGACCAACAAACGCAGCGATTCCAGCAGCACCAAAGAAGGAAGCCGTAACTATACCTTCGACACTCCCTTTTGATTTCCATAGATTTTCTACGTGTAGTATTCTAGGTACTATCAAGACAGCACCTGCTAATAAGGCACCAAATAATCCCAAGATCTTTAAAACAAGAAACGTAATACTACTAATCTCTGGTGTTGTATTACCTGTTTGAACCATCGTGGTCACTACAGAAAGAACTGCAATAGCCAGAATGTCATCCACTATCGCTGCACCTAGTATCAATCTTGCCTCACTAGACTGCATTTTTCCTAATTCTGTTAGTACTTGGACTGAAATAGCAATACTAGTCGCAGTCAGGGCAGTAGCAATAAGCATTGACTCTAGAGCATGTATTCCAAATGCTGAAAAGACATAATAACCAACAAAGAACGGTATAACTACGCCTATAGAGCCAACAGTAAATGCAGCAGCCCCACCCCTTAGAAACTCCCTAGGAGTAATCTCTAAACCAGCAATAAACAGAATTACAATTGCTGATAACTCACCAATCTGTCTAATAGTTTCATCCAGAACTACGATAGGTCTTCCATCAAATGACAAAAAAGTCCCTAAAGCAAATGGACCTACTACTATACCTGCTAGCAATTCACCTAATACAACAGGTAATTTTAAACGATGAAAAATTTCAGCAAAGACTTTAGCAGTAAATAACAGTATCGCAAGGGAAATGACAACGTGAAGAAATAGATCCTGTGCCATGCCAATTATCGTCCATAGTTTTGCTCCTTATAGTTAGGTAGAGAGGTATAATTCTTTCAGCAAGAAGCATTTATGGGTTGGAGTATAGAATATTTCGCACAAACGGAATAAACTAAGACAACTGCTAATGCCACACTAGACGATCATAATAAAATCCAGAAGTGAGGACAACATGATCGTGGTAATGAATAGTTCGGTTCGAACAATCAACATAAACTCCCCCATTGTTTTTGCATTATCCTTTGTAGAACCTTTGTTCCACCCGTTATTTTGATTAATTTATGCCGGAAGCAAATTCGATCCTTGTAAGACATCGGGGCTTACAAGAAGATAAATTTCTAGTATTGACAAATATCAAGAAATTAGCTTTGTATCTCGGATGTTATTCTTATCTGGTATGTTCATAATCAATCATTGATTTCTTGACATTGCCATCATAAACTGAGCTAATTTTGGAATTTATTGCATTAATAATAATGCTTGCAATTAATTTTTTTGGTATCACCGTCGTCGTACTATTGATTTCATTATAGTGTGCTCCTTGTAGTGTGGTAGTATTCTGAGCATAGACAACGCTTATCGTCGCTATTGATGCAACTATGATAGCGGCTAATATGCTAACGGTTATTGTCGTGAGAGCCATTAAGAGTTTTCTCATAGAGAGGCACAAATTGACAATTTGTCAAGTTAATATAAAGGTTTTGAATAGAACTTCTAACCTCTTATGACATTTCAGATAGAGAATCTTAAGTGGTCAAAAGGTCCAAAGGATTGCACGAGCCATTAACACAAATTGGATATCTCTCTGACTAATATTTTGGTAAAGTTAGGTTTGTTGTTGCGATAATATTTTACTCCTCTTGAAATATCGGTATTTACAGTTTCGTCGTCAGTATCTACTGTACAAATAGAAATAACTTACGCTAGCATTATGTTTATGACAACCAGGACAGTTCTATTAATCATACTAATAGGCCTAACTTCAGGCTGAATCCCAAACTCCACTATAGATTATACTGCAACCTATTCAGAGATGGTAGTAGTCTGGCCCAAGAGCAGCGATAGCGAATTGTCCAATCCTATAACTAATACTGAGGTCAAGGGTGAGTACTATTACCATAAATGTGAGTCATTTCTGAATCTCGAATACCAAAATCACATTACTGACTGTAGACTTAGACTATTAGGTTTATTTGTACTCATAGCTGGACATGTGTCACAAAGAGCCTTCAATTTATTGCATATGTCCAGAAAATATTCCATTTGCAGTGGTCTTATAAGTCCTTTGAGACTGTATGTATGATATTTCTATCAAACCATATTGGTGTAAGAAGAACAAATATTCTTTGAAGGACTGTGGGGAATATTTGCCTTCATTAAGACTTCTGTCTGTCTTACTTCGTTACCATAAGTAATATCCAATATTGCTACAATGAATTCAATCCTATCTCTATACAGGCACTACATTCATGTATCACATATCATAACAGAATTCTTAATACTAAATATGCCCCTATAATGGTTCCTTATACTCTAAACCACTAATACAACATATTATCACAAGGAAAGTTAGAATAATTACAAACCAATGTAAAGATACTCAATTCATTGTTATTTGAATAATATATTTATCTACCAGTAAAACTGAAATAAAATATTAACTGTTATGCCAAGATTAGGGGTAGTTGAAAAGGAAGAAGTGAAAAGTCTTATTCTTGTCTGTAGAGCAAGAGGCTACAATTCTAAACAAATTCTATCCATTGTAAATGATAACCTAAAGAAGTATAACAATAGTATCTCAGAAAAAGCCATATTCAATATCTTGGCAAAGACAAAAAAAGATGCTCAGGAATGGCTGAAAAATCTGTCAGTAGGTAAAGACAATTATATTGATGAATATAGACAGAGAATTATGGAATTAAATGAGCAACGTAGAGATTTATGGGAAGTTGTTAGAAAATATGAAAGTCAACCATTTGTTCAAATAGCAGCTCACAAGGAAATTCATGCTCTTACAAAATCTATTTTACAGCTGTATGAAACACTTCCATTAATATTAAACAATAACAGTAATAATAATAAGCTGTCAGATATTATTTATGAAGATACAACTAGTCTATATCCAGAGGTTTCTATATGATATGAAATAATCTATATTCGAGATAGGTAATTGTGATATTTTTCTTCAAATGATCCCTACTAATGTATTGACCTGTAGAAAATTGGATTAAATATACATTGGGTAGTAGGCCTAATGGCTTTCATGTTGAGCATTCTGAAATGTCAAAAATTGATGTATTGCATTTAATACTTTCTTATCACTAGTCTTCAATATCAGTGTCAAGCCATTAGATAATTCATTTACGCTATAGTTAATTAGATCTTTTTTCTCAGCCATTATTCTAGTTCCTGGCACATCTTGAGCATGTATAAAAAAAGGTTTAGT
>DATBGR010000372.1:0-9076 GCA_036557905.1 Nitrososphaeraceae archaeon
ATAGTTGAATTTACTGCTTGGAAGACTCAGTTATGGGGGGACATAGACATTTGGAAAGATAAGACTCTTTCATACAAAACACTTCAATAAGTAAATGGCTATAAACATACTGCATTACTTTACTTGATTTACACAAATATCGCAGTATATATCTATGACTAGTAGAACTTCACACAAAAACCATGAATCGAGTGAAAGCCTTTTCAGTCCCTAGTGTCCCCAGTTCATAGCAAGTATCTACCCTATCTCTACTGTATATACCATTTCAATCCTATGGTATATCATGTTAATCATTTTAGAGATAGATAGTGGGTAATAGATAGGATACTGGGGACATTTGCTTCGATAACAGCAACACATTCTAGAGATCATACCTAGACTACTGCATGTCATACGACATTCAAGCTGACTCTTCTAACCAAATTACTCTCAAACTACTAATGATACAAATAGCTAAGTCTAGTTGTAGGGTGAAGTTCGCGTAGTTCATATCGACCACAAATAAGGTGAGGTTAGAAGTGTATTCGAAAAATAATATGATATTACATTACTTTGGCACAACTAGACAAGTACTACAGTTAGTTGAAAGATATGGCAACCCCAAATTATTGATATGCATTACTAATTGATATTACTGATGCTATTTGGAAGGAGATCCAGCCCAATGTTCTTCAACAGAGGTAGCCAACCACCGTAAGGACTATATCAACTTTAACGAGGCTGGCGCACTGATCACGCTCCCTGTGCTATTATTAACCACGACTGAATATAGTCCCACATCAGCAGCACCAACATCTCTCAACAACAGACTATCATCTGTCGCTCCAGGAATGCTTGTGCTATTGAACTTCCACTGAAATGTTACTCCATTTGCATCAGAAACAACCACCGAAAATGATGTAATCTGGCCTGGATCTACTTCCTGTGAAACTGGTTGGCCCACAATTTGAGGAGCGGAAATGATTCCCTCTGTTTGGTTCACCAAATTTCCGCTAGCATCGTAAATGACTTTCAACATATCTTTTTGCATTCACTATTAAATAAAGACATATACGTGAATCAGCCCTGTTATCTTGGAGATATTTCTATCTCCTAAGATCGTCAAATTTATTACTAGATTTTAGAGCGCTATTCTGCATAGATATGAATAAAATGAACCATTTGCAAACTTGTTGAATACTGCACAGTTCACTAACTCTCCTACACGTTTGGCCACTGGCCCGGATTGTGTCGACAAATCTCCTCACAATCCTTTTTGATCCACTTCTGGAAAGTTAAGTCTTCCAATACGCAAATTACGAGGCCCGTGAGTAATCCATAACTTGCCCCTATGAGGCCACCAAGATGAAATCCAGCAATTAATCCTACCGCAAGTTGAGGGTAGCAAATCTTACGGATTGTTCTTGTTTCCTGAGTGCCTAATGGGCCTGACATACATTTGTTGAAACAGTCGAAAGGATCATCTGGTTTGCACTCCAGACCGAATGGATCAGTTAAATTAACCGGATTATTCTTTACGTAAGTAAATAAATTTGCGCCTTCTCTAACTTCTGCATCTTTAAGCGGGTCTCTGGAGAGCCATCTGCCGATTCCTGGATCGTATGCTCTAAACAAGGTTAGGTTAAGACCAGAATCTGGTAGCCAGAACATTCCGACAAATCCAAAGTCGGCCTCTAGCTCTCCATACAAACGTGTTCGCCGCCCAAACGGATCGTAATCATAACGAACAACAACATTCCCAGTTTCACTATGGATTAACTCTCTGATAGAACCTATATGATCTCGTGTATAGAAAAACGAATTGGTTGTTGTTCCGTCTATTAACTGCATTCCTTGAGGGAAGAACCGTTTCCGTATACTTCCGTCTTGTGTGTGCTCCTCACAGATTTCCGCACCAGACCAGATTAGCAATCGTCTAGTCACTTCGGAGTCATCCACCCAATAACTGATAATCACACATCTGCCCAATCCATCGTAACTTAATTTTGTAAGCCTGTTCGCTGATTTAATGCTCACTAGCCGATGTTCTGCGTCCCATTCATAGGTAACTAACTGATAGCCGCTAAACCCTTCAGAAGAAGTCAATTCATTGAGCGCATTGTAATAGAATTTACCTATGTTATGAGTGTTTTTTATTTTCTCCGTCTGGCGATTTCCAGCAGGGTCATATGTATATTCAAATATATTGGCTATGTTGGCTCCCTGATACACAGTCGAAGACGTGAGCTGATCTGACTCATCGTAATCAAAATCATAAATAAAGGCTCCTTCCACGTCAGACTGTTGGGAATAACGAGTAATCTTGCTAATCCTTGCCTTGGCTATATCATACTCATAAACAAATTGAGATATTGGAAACTCAGAAATCGGAGCATCTTTTCGCTTGTATGTGATTGCCTCCAGCCTTTGGTCTTGCATAATTCCACCATAACTCCATGAAGCCGATTGGCCATTAGGATAAACTTCGAACGATTTGTGAAAGGAAGTTGGTTCATATACCGAGGTAAACGTCCCAAGTGCGTTAGTTGATTTTACGACCCGTCCCACTTCGTCGAATGTCACAACATAGGGAATTCCCCCATTAATTGAGGTGGATATGCGTCTACCTAATTTGTCATAGTCATAAGTGATCTTTTGTTTAGGAAAAGGTCCCTCCTCGCTCATGAGTTGTCCTGCGCCCAGAGTTGGAATAAGGGTAACAGGGAAATAGCTAAAATATGTTGTACCAATGGAATCAGTCATGGAAGTCAACCGGGTATAATTTGGGTCATAAGTAAAGGAAACATCCGAAGTGGAAATTGTAGCATTGGAATAACTCTTACTGTTTAAGGTATTATCGAGATTATAGATGTATTTAGTCACCTGAAGCTTTTCATCAATTTTCTGGAAAATGCGGCTGGTCCTATTTTCGTAAATATAAGTTATCTTTGAGCCATCCGCATACTCCTTGAGTTTGACGCGTCCTTGTAAGTCATGTTGCCAAGTAGTGGAACGCCCCATAGGATCAATTATACGTTTGAGGGCACCACATTTACACCATACAAATAATGTAGTCCTATTGAGAGGATCTGTTCGCTTAGTCATTTGCCTATTACTATTGTATTCAAAGATGGTATGCCGTTTTGCGCGATCTTGTATTTGCTTTAAGTGAAGGTACTCATAAAAATAATCTTCAGACGTTCCATCTGGATAAGTAATCCTCGTTAGCCTATCAAAGTCATCATAGTCAAATTTAAGTAAGTACCCTTTGGTCGGATCGCTAGTTTCTGTTTTGATACGCCCGAACGCATCATAAGTCCACTCGGTCCTGATACCTGGTATTGGGGAATTTACACTTGTGCGATAGCCGTTGGCATCATAATCGTAGGTTGTCGTGTCACCCATCGCATTTGTTTCAGTCAAAAGCTGTCCGCGGCTGTTGTAGGTATAAGTAGTCGTTTGACCAGCCGCGTCTTTCTTAGTTAAAAGTAGATGATTGGAATCATAGGTCCTCGAGGATAGCAATTCGTTTTTGCCTGCTCCTGTTTGTCTTACTTCTAGCAAGTCTATACCATTGTCTGCGTAAGTATAAGAAAAGGTACGTCCTATCGGGTCTATTTCCTTCGTAAGATGGCCATAGTCATTGTACTCATAGATATAAAGTTGGGTTGAACCGTCATCAAGTACTCGTCCAACGCGAGTGGGCTTGTTAGATTTACCAACTGCGTGGGGAGTAAGGCCACCAGCCCCACCCCCATCACGCTGCTCAAGATATTGATACCAAATGCGGCCTTCCAGGGGATCCTTGTAACTTTCCAGTACTCCTATATGTGAATGCATCCAACTGGTATGAAGCCAATGATAGATTCTGGCCTTGGTATAGTCGCCATATCCCTGTGCGCAACCTTGACGATCCCAGTGAAATGTATTGCGATAGTAGAGCCAATGGTCTCTTTTGTCTCTTTGATCCATCCCTGTTGGGACGTTCGCAAAGGGCTCGCTGTCAGGAATGGTCTTAGCGCTATTCTGATTAAATTCCACGCGTTCTCTATCGCCATCAGGATAGAGGATTTCCAATGTCCGTGTGGTTTCATCTTCGCCAGTTAAGGGAATTGTGGTTTTATCACTTTTTGTAAATTTAGTAATACCATAGGGAGTAGTCATACTTTTGATAAAATCACTCTTACTGCCATCGGCGCCATCAACCTCATATTCAAATGACGAAATCAGCCCAATAACGTCTGTGATCTTATTCAGTCTGTTGGAGGTATCATACTCGAATCTAGCAACACGCCCAAAAGGATCTTCAACCCTAGTGATCTTGTAAATGTCAGTTGGGTGCTCATAGTAAACAGTAGTCTTTTGGCCAATTGCATCGGATATGGCTGATACACGTATTGGATCATGCTCTGTATGTATTTCATCATAATGAACATGTACAGAGTTTCCCAAAGGGTCTATTAATTTTGTAAGAAAAAACTTATGTCCTGTGTAAGGTAGTCCAAGTGGTGCATACAAATCATTAAATATTTTCACGCTACCGTCAGGAGAAATCATCGTATACGATATTTCCGTCCAGATTTTCACGGTACCGTCAGGTAACTTATCATGCGATATTTCAGTCTGGATAAGTTTGGTCTGATCAAGTACCTGGTTTGCATAGACCCCGGAAGATGACGTACCTGGATCCTTTTTGAATCCGGTATATATGCGGGTACCCCCACCCATCATAAAGTATTGGACTTTATGAGGAATATCATGATCATATGTTAAATACGCAAGCCAGTCAAATGTCCATTTGTTTCCAAAGTTTGAATAATTGTAAGTAGATGGAGATACCGAGTCGCGTTGATTATATCTTACTACGAAATTAACAGAAGGACCCACAGGAGGAGAATATCCTATTGGCACATCAGTAATATTCAAACTGACGTTTACAAGATGTACTTTTGCCACTGCCATACCTTTACGTTCCTCGCCATCGCCACCGGAAGCACCATCACCACTGCCACCGGAAGCACCATCAGCAGAAGGACAAGCACAACCCGTGCTGTAATCACAAGGCCCAGGGTCATCTGGAGGGTCGTCGGAAAACCCTTTACCCCATACTAATTTTGCTTCTCTACTATCAACTGCGCGCCATCCATCTGGCAACTCTCCCTGTGGGACAAGGAAATATCCACTAGTTTCATCTTCAAGTGTCTCTTTAGTCACCCACACATCGTCCTTAAAGGTTGGATCCACAAGTAAATATCGGTCTTCTTCGTGACGGATTAAAGCTGCAAAATGATCCAACTTGAAATGCACTACCGCTGGTATAATGATCGATGCTGAACTCTTATCTCGAAACGCCATTTGATAGTTTAAACCTAGTTTGCAAGATAATTCTGCTACTTTGTGCAATGAAAAGCCTCTTTTCGTCGAGGCAGCAGCGTCAATCATCTTGGTCTGTGGATTATTTGGATTAAAAGCAAGCATTATGCTATGTAGGGCTAGTGGGCCGCAACGAAAGGAAATTTCTGGGCGATTATACATATTCCACAAGCCCCCTCGTGCCGCAGCAATCCTCTCGGTTGCTGGTCCGCATAATACCCTACCCTTAATGGACTTCAGTAATGTAACGAGTTCTTTGACTCGTCCAAGAATCGCATACATGTGAGCCAGTTCGCCAACTGCACGGTTTGCTAAAGCAAAACCTCTTAGATCACTAGGGGAGGTTCTTTTGGCTAACTTCCAAGCCTGACGCCAAGCATCAATGGCTTTTGAATACCGGCCACTTCTTTTATACTCAAGACCCAGATTGACTAGGAGTCCTACATTCCAAGCGGATTTCGGATGATCATCAAGAAACCCTGTGATACTTGAATAATCCCCTTTCAGCGGAGATCTTTTGGAGTATTCTAAAAGGGCACTTGCTAATGCAACATTTTCTTCTCGAGCAGGTATCTCTCCGATAGGTACCAAAGGTTCTTCAAAAAAGTGAGTGCTAAAAATATCTTGAACTGTTGGATAAGGATTGGAGCTCAATTTGGGATGACGACTATAGTGGAAAGTATCTCATCAGTAATAGTCTCGCTACCATGTATAATATCTAACGAGAATGAAGTGGATCTAGGGTAACTGTTCCCAACGGCTCTATGAATTCCTAAATTCATTACTCTGTATTAACACACATACGAATAAAGGCTTCGGTGTCTCTATTGCCATACTTCAAAACTATGGTTTCCAGGTCGTCTGTATGGAAAATGACCGTCGTTGTCTTTCTTGCTTCTTATTCAAGTATAAATTTCACAACCTATTTTTGATCTACAACATAGCTTGGCCCTTATTAAAGTAATATCATTAATTCTATAATTCTGGTCCTTCCTTTAAATACTTAACTCCTAGAAGATAGCTGATGGCTACATCATTGGATTAATATTTTTTGCAAAAGTATGTTCCTTCCAACCAAAACAATCATCGATCTGAGGCGCACATTACTACACATCAAGCACCTCTTCTTTAGAAAAGGTTTTAATCGGAGTATGCCGCATAATGTAAAGAGGTAACGCTATTTCCGATATTATGAAGCGGACTTTTTAGTATTTGATATACTCCGATTTGATAAAGCCTATGTCATAGCATAATTTGGAATAGTAGATATTTTGTATATATTTTACACTGATTAAAAGCCTATCAAGATCGGTAGATTTCCTTTTCCTGATATCCATAGTTAACTACTATCTGTCTCTTTAATACTATACTATCTTATTACGCTACTATATCTATATTAATACATATGTAGTCATTTCAGAGATAGATAATAATAACTAGCTAGGGACACTAGGACAATTCAGATAATATGACAGGCCGCTTGACTATGGCGTTAATTGGTCATGCCTTTTTCCTATTCTTATTTGTTGGATACCATGTCTGTTCGATTATGAAATACAGATCACACAACTTTATTGCTGCCGATGGGGGGAAGATCTAGATAATAGAGCCTTTTTCGTATCTATCTTTCTGGCATAAACTATTACTCTAGCAAATTCACAGATGTCATTCAAATGGCTGATTCAAAACCAAACATTCTTGCCTTAACCCTTCAAGCGTTTTGGTAGCCAATAATGGATCTAGTACTAATGTTGACATCTTCATATTCTTTTTTGGATGAGTCTCCCTTTGCAAATATCGCCTTTAGAATCTTAAGGCCTCGCCAGTCTAAACACGCCACAAGGAAATGTAATGTGTAAAGAGATGTTTTCTTGAGCGACAATTCCTGCTTGATAAATAAAATATGCATGATGTACAATAATATGAAAACATGGTATCAAGAACAGGTCAGGAAATTCATCTCAAGCAATATCCTAAAGGAATGCCTACTGAAGACATATTTGAGCTTGCTAAAGTAGATATTCCAGAACCAAAGGAAGGAGAATTCTTAGTACGCAATGTATGGATGTCTGTAGACCCATATATGCGTGGACGGATGAGAAGTCCTCAAGAAACTAAGAGCTACATCTCGTCATTTCAACTAAATAAGCCTCTTGATGGTGCATGTGTAGGTCAGATTGTAGAATCTAAGAATAAAGATTTTACGGTAGGAGAATATGTTCTTGGGAACTTTGGTTGGAGGGAAAATTGGCTTTCAAATGGTAATAATATTTTGAAAATTAATTCAAAAATTGCGCCAATACAGTCGTTTTTAGGTGTATTAGGTATGACCGGCCTTACTGCGTATGTAGGACTATTCAAAATAGGAAAATTAAAGGAAGTCAAGGATACGGTTTTTGTTTCAGCTGCATCAGGAGCAGTTGGATCTGTTGCAGCCCAGATAGCAAAGATAAAAGGCTGTCATGTAGTAGGAAGTGCAGGTTCTGAAGAAAAGGTAGAGTGGTTATTAGCTCAGGCCAAGTTAGAGCATGCTTTTAATTATAAAAATATAGGCGAAAATAATAACCTCTCTTCTGTGCTAAAAAAGGCCTGTCCAGAAGGAATTGATCTTTATTTTGATAACGTCGGTGGAAAACATTTAGAAGCAGCAATAGATAACATGAAGATATTTGGAAGAATTGTGCTTTGTGGTATGATATCACAATATAATGCAGTTACGCCTTATGCTTTACCAAACTTATTTCTGGCTATAACAAATAGACTTCGATTGCATGGATTTATCGTAAGAGATCATTACGATATGCTAAATGAATTTCATTCTTCGATGATCAAATGGATTAACGAAGGTAAAATTAAGTGGAAGGAAACTATTGTTGAAGGATTAGAAAATGCACCTGATGCATTTATTGGCTTATTTAATGGAGAAAACTTTGGCAAGATGCTGGTAAAAGTTGGAACTGGGGCATAAGTAGCGATTTAATTCGAAATTGATTCTCCGAACTACTTATTTGTGGGTAAGCCAATTATATATGGGGTCATCTTAGATTCCTTTTTTTGTCTAATGCATTTCCACCTTTTGATGATTAAATAACAGTTCACATAACGTCCATTTTAGATAAAATATTGGCTTAAAATGACGTCTTTGTGGATTTACTATGTTATAATTATCGTTTTTTGTTTTTAATGTTGTTGCTTCTTCTTCAACACCTTCTTATCTTTCAATAAACATAGAACCATCTGAAAGCATATGTAGCTCACATCTAACTATATGACTATGCTTAATTGTATATGAAATGCATATGCGGAGATAATCCTTTATCGAAACGATACTTATCCCTGTATCCGGGCTTCTCAAGGTTATTCAGCTCTTCATAACTCATGTCAAAAAAGGAATTGTATTAATTACAAACCCTATGTGACGTGATTTTTATATTTTTTACTATTTACCAATTGCACTACCGTTGTGCGGTGTATATACGTATCTACTATATCTGGTTGTCATTATCACTATCGTTATTCAATTCTTCATTCTTAGGCTTATTAATGCCAATATATTTTTTCTTCAACTTCTTGCATTCAGGTTCTTTCCAGTAAGCATAGTAGTAGGGACCATGTGTTAGTTCACAAGTCATCTTACCGCATCTAATGTATTCCAATCTTATTGTCGCGTTTTCTGGTATTGAATTGGCTCTTTCTGCAGAAGCCATTTCTCTTGACTTGATCT
>DATBGR010000373.1:0-3703 GCA_036557905.1 Nitrososphaeraceae archaeon
AGCCGTAGGGGCATTTTATCAAGACTTTTCTGAGGTCACGGATGATCAAGTTATAGAAATCATGCACGAATACGGTCCCATCTACACCAAATGATTTTACTTTGAGTATTTGGACAAACTACATGATCCATCCTCAGTCTCAAAAGTGTCAGCATTACTCCAGTAGGATATCCTAAATGTGTAGTCAGTACATACTTCGCGATGAGAACAATTGTACTTTAGTATCTTGCCACTCGGATTGTGTACTGGATTTAGAGTTAATAAAGCACATGAAAATGGTAAAGTCAAAACATAAAACGATTTAAATGCCTAATGTATCAATTAATTGCAACTTAAACTCTCAAAGGAGATTTATTCATTTCAGTACCAATACCGGACAATGTGAATATGTCCCTACTCAGTTTGCTACGCTACCTAGTAACATTTTTTTAAACCGAGTCATACCTCTACTCCAAATAACAATCATATCTACTTTCTTGTTCTCTGCATACGCTACAATCTCTTTTACGAGAGATATATACTTAATAAGAACATCCGTCTTAACTCTCACTTTCTCTTCTGTCGCCTTTTGTTTCACCTTGTCTACTACTTCTATGGTGGATCATGAAACGGTTGTTACTTGTTTATCATTGGATACCACTTTGTTCATGATTCAATCCACTTCCACCAGTTGTTGCGCTAATCCAGTAAAGGGGAGTATTCTGAATTTGATGAGTGGAAAAGATGCGGAGTAAAATGGAAAACTAGATTTGTCTGACGTATATTCATTCAGAAAAGATTGTATGTATTGCAAACGAGAGATAATAATGTCAAATCCACTACATAACATGGATGACATAGCTTTCAAGTTTTAGCTTATTTTGATATTGAATTTTGTCAGTCTTTACTATAACTTAGCCAATAAGTCAGCTTTTATTTTCTGATATTCTTCTTCGGATATCATTCCCTATTGTTTGAGATTCGCTAATTTTTGCAGTTTTTGAGTTATCTCCTCCTGACCAGTTTGTTGCAATGCGGTATTAGGTTGCTGTTGAGCCGCTGCTTGTGCTTTGTTTTTGGCTACACTAGAGCCCACTGCCGCTGCTGCCCATCCGCCTCTCATAATATGATGAACATTATTTGAAATAATTAGACTTAACCTAACTTTGTCAATTCCATATTATTTGTGAAATCGGCATAAAAGAACTGATATAAGTCTTCGGCTGTAGGAATATGATTTAATATTAATTCTAAACTTTGGTCAGAATTTCAAATTTGAATTAATTCCATATTATTTGTGAAATCGGCTGTTAGATGATTTCATAGTGAGTGGGGCTGAAATACGAACCAATCCATCTCATATCATTGAATTTTTAACTTTTGGCATCTGACTGAGTCTATTTTTCTTTATGAACTAATTAATTATGTCTTATACTCGTTCAGCCACAGCAAATCTTGCACAAAATTCCCTTACAACGTTTGCAATAATTAAATTAGTCAACAATATTAACATTAAGTCGAATATCCGAGTTGTAGAGAAAAAATTGTTAAAAGATAAAAATTGTAAATTACAATTTGGGTTAACAATTCCTCAAGGATGGAGAGGAGGCGATCTTGATTTAGAAAAGGAAAATAACGCCATCAAGCAATTCGAGTTTTCAAAGTCTATAGTTATATCAGCTGATAAAATTGGTTTTGATTCATTATATGCCTATGATCATCTCATTCCTTTCTTCAAGGACGATATACACAAGAATATTTTTGAATGTTTTATCCTATTGTCTGCGACCGCTACGATAACTAAAAGTATAAAGGTAGGTCAAATAGTAACATGCAACTCCTATCGCAATCCTGCACTTTTGGCGAAGATGGTTTCCACTCTGGATGTAATAAGTAATGGCAGAATGGAATTAGGCATTGGAGCTGGGTGGTATGAAAAAGAGTATCTTGCATATGGTTATGATTACTCATCTCACCTAGAAAGGATCAACCAATTAGATGAATCATTAAGTATAATCAAGGAAATGTGGACAAAAAAAAGCGCCTCATTTGAGGGCCATTATTATAATCTAAAGGATGCTGTGTGCAACCCCAAACCAGTCCAAAAACCACATCCTACAATTATGGTTGGTGGTTCAGGGGAGAAATATCTTCTAAAGGTTGTCGCAAAACATGCTGATAGATATAACATTTTCTTTGGAACACCTGACGAAATAAAAAGAAAAAAAACCATTTTAAAAGATCACTGTAGAAATATTGGAAGAGATCATAAAGATATTCAATACTCTGTGGTGTTACCGTGCATAATCACGGAATCAGAAGAGGATATCAGTCAAATTGTAGCTAGGTATAAGAGGGGAGATAAAACGGTAAAACAATACCTAGATTTCCTTGTAGGTGGTATTACAATAGGAACTCCTGAAAAGATTGTTAATGGATTGAATCAATATATCGAGCATGGTGTAAGTCATTTTATAATACAATTTAAAGACTTGAACAATTCAATCCTAAAATTATTTAAATCGCAAATTATCAATAAGCTATAGTATTGCATTGTGGCAACAAGTATTAAAACGGATAATTAAAATAAGCAATATTTTGGATATGGATGAAACGTTATTGGATACACAAAGAATATTCAGTGTTTGATGTTACCACATGTTGGGATTACGACTAACTAGAGTCGAGCTTTTGCCAAAAATACTTATGGTCTGGATATCTTTATTTTGACCGATAGGTCCTAAACTTTTGTAAGGCATCGCCTCTGCTGCGGTATTGAAATATGTTCGCAAGAAATAGGATTCACCATAAAACAACGATTGATTATTTCAAAATAACAACAAGAACTAAATCCATAACGGTAATGTATTACTAAAAATAAGAACAATTGATAGTATAGCAAAGTGTAAATAAACGGGCCCGTCGGGATACGACTTAATATTCAATCGGAACTTGGTAACATTAATTGATTTACCAGTCTATCAGAATTGAAATATGGATGCTTTACTTATCTTTAATAACTATGCTGTCTTTGCTCGTTTAACATTGAACTTTCCCTGTACAAATACAGGTTCTTCAACTCCCCAACTCCACTTCTTCTTTGGAGTTACCCTGATATATTGGGGATTGGGATGGTCAGTGTTTTCCATTTCAAGTCATCAATCACAATTGCAACATTGTTATTTTTCAAAACATTTCTATATTTTGTGGATTTAAGAAGGTTCTTTCCCCCCCACATACAGATATTCACCATCAAAATCAAACCCGACAGGTACAACATCAGGTTGCACATATCCTTCTTGCTCTGTAGAATCAGCTGTAGCTATTCTTGCAAGACGTTGAGACTTCAGATATTCTACTTCCTTTTGACTAAATATCGATCTTGCCATTTGATACTGAATAGTAGGTATTAACAAAAGATAAAGTTACCTTGGCAATTAGTTGATGAATCTGTTCTTGTGTTAGATTGCCAAATTAAGATCCAGGAAGAATATAAATTACAAGATTAAAGAACGAGTTGATCATCATAGGCGTATCTAACCTTCATTAGAGAACTAATTTTATTGCGGGCCCGTCGGGGTGTGAATCAAATTTGACACAATTGTTGGACCCGACGGTAGGTAAGGACTGTTAATGCGACGTCAAAGCTCTCTTTCGCGTGAAATACCATCAGGTTCCCAATACCAATGGCGAGTCCATCCATCATTTTTCTGCTTGTGTTGAT
>DATBGR010000374.1:0-6010 GCA_036557905.1 Nitrososphaeraceae archaeon
AAAGACCCCTAAATGTAATTTATTTGGGTGATTCAGAGAATGACAATCCAGCTTTTAGAAAGGCAACAGTTTCACTTGGTATACAATCTGACACTAGATTGAAACCAAAATTAGACTGCGAATTTAATCTTCACATAAGCAATCTACCGATATTCTTAAAAAACCTTCTCAGGAATAGTATGGAATTTTCACCAAGCCTCATTTCCATCTAATAGGAGGCAAATCTGATGATATCCAGTAGATGTCAAAGAATAAATACTTTGCAGATCGCTATTAGTTGGCAAGACAATACGTAAATCACATGTACTCACATCAATGAGTTTAGAAGTATTCGTGCACAAAAATACTATGAACTCCTAATAATTTGTTATGCAATTGTTATAAATTTTATTCAAAGCGAACCAAGATGACCTTTAATCCTTTATTACCTATATGCTGGAATGTAGCACAAGTTACATCTATTAACCACATTACCTTGTCTATAATTCAATAAGGAGTATTTCTGTTCTATTAGAATACTTCATAGTTTGATATTGGCAGAGATTTGAAATCTAGTGAATATGGCTGAATCTGAACAACCTATTCATTTATTGCAAAAACTTGTGCTTTAAGAGATAGAAGAATAAAGAAGGTAACGTACTCTTTTGTAGATACTTATCATAGTATATGAATTGATAAGAAATATATCACATTATCTCAATTAGAAGCAGGTGAAAAGCTCTTAAGATATACTAATGATGAAACTGATAGAATGCTATTGAAACAGAAATATCGGGATTGGAAATTGCACTGGATCTTATGTCTTTACATTATTCTAACATCAATCTATCTGACTAAATACATCTGAAAATTCTCTAACGATACAATCATGCAAAAGCGTTAGAAAGGAGAATGCAACGGTTCCACTTCATTGATTAGCCCTAGCAAAAATGGTATAAAAAATGAGGCCCACTTTTTAAACTTTAAATCTGATCCATTTTCTCCGAGTTGTGCAGCTATATGCATACCTAAATAGACAAGGACAGTTCCTATTATAACAAGGGCAATTGTCGTAACGAAAAATACTGGATGTGGATGTGGATTTGTGGCTTGATCGGTGGCAAAAAATGCAGCTATGATTAGACATATCGCGCCTGTACTTATTGCTGTGTATCCTAGTATTTTATTCACCATTTATTTGTCAACACCATATAATTTAAATATAGTGTAACTGGGGTTACACTTATTAACCGTGATGTTTTACCAATGATAGAATGACTATTACTACTTGTTTTAACAGTAGACAAGCTAACATGTGGGATCTATATTATAACAAGTCTGTCTCGTATCCAAAGTAATGTGACATGACAGAAGAGTGCATGAATTGCAAAAGCCAAGTAACAAGGTATATCGTGTTAGCAGTGTCAGAATTTCTAGACACGGTAGACGAGGATCCAGAGCAAACTAAATTTGACAATGTGCTAATATGCGATAGTTGTTGGAATTATGTCAAAGGGGATTCGAAGGTATTGCGAAATACGTTGGTAAAGTAATAAAATTGCGTAATTCTTACATGGTAGTTAAATTACGGTAAATGTGATAGTGACTATATCTACCTACAAGTAAAAAATGAATTCAGATCACAAAAGAATGTTAATGAGGGGGCTTTTAGTAGCGGAAACTCACTTACAGGCCATTTTAACTGAATTGAAATCAGAAACCGGAAATTTCATATTGTATTCGAAAATTGATGACTTAGATAGTGAAGCAAAGATCAGAATTCGTACTCATGTCTATTCGATGTTCAATCAGATCAGAGACATAAAGGAGATCTATGAACTAAAATCTAATGAAACAAGATCACTTAAAAGAATAATTCTTGGTCATCTGCTTGAAATATGGGACATAATAGAAGAATTAGGTCCAAAAGGCATGCGAAGTTACGGAAGTATGCCACAAACAGATCAAGATGATCTAACTGCAATTATTGAGAAATTAGTCTCTCAACATGAAAAGATTCTAAAGGAAGTCAGTAGTGTAAACAAATAGCTGTATATAGAATTAAGAAAAGTGCTGGCTAGAGCAGAAAGTCAATTTCAACAATCGAGTAATTTAAATAAATTAGATCAAGGGGTTTGGCTTGCATTAGTAAAGCAACATCAATACCCGTACCGGTCAGACATGATTTTGTATATAGAATAATGAATCCCTCCCTCCAGGGGTTTATCAAAACCAAAAACCATTAAACCCAGAATCTAATAGCTCAATATAGTTTGTAGTAGGTCAGTCAACCGACCGATATAGCATACTAAAGTGGTAAATCTACGACAGGCCATTTTGTTTTTTCCAACATAATATCAACAGAATTGGATTGCTCATAGTAAGAAGTAGATCTTATTAATATCGTTCGCTAGACCTGTAAGAAAAGCCTCACCACCAGAATAAACTTCGACTACAGTATGATAATCTGTCTAGCAATCATATACATGCATACACATAGAGCAAATAAACATGTGGTTTCTAGTAATTACTTGCTGAACTATTTCTTTAAGGCAAACACACTGACAGGTGGGTCAATTTTGAGAAACATCCTTGGTCTTATTATGCTCCCCTAAAGCCTTGCTTCTTTGCTTTTTCCAGTGCCGTGTTCTTTCTTATAGATGAATTCAATCCTCCCATAGTAAGTCCATTAAATCCATGTACAACGCGAGTACCTCCCAGTTCACAGAGTTCTACTTCCTTAGAATCACCAGGTTCAAATCTCACTGACGTACCTGCTGGAATATTCAATCTAAACCCAAATGCTTTTTCTCTAGGAAAGTCTAGTACCCTATTTACTTCGAAGAAATGAGTATGCGAACCAATCTGGCAAGGTCTATCTCCTGCATTCTTTACAGTGATTTTTATTGTTTTTTTATTCTCATTACAATTAACAGGACTTTGTGACAAGATGTATTCTCCGGGTATCATATCTATATGACTACTCCGATGTCTGCCTGTTTAGTGGTAGTACAGTTTTCATGATCACCTCTCTGGCACCAAGGCAATATGTAACGGATGTTACTCATAATAAATCAAGGTCTTTACGACTATTTTAATGATTCGTCAGATAACGTTGAATATCGATTGTTAGCTCTTATTGTGTCTATCCAGAAAACTCTAATATGATTCCAGTTTTTGGAGTATTATTAATAATTTTAAATGATTCGTTTTTGAATATTGGTATTGACCTCACTTCTATTGTTATAGCAGATTGGACATTGCATGTCTGAGGTATTCTTCACATTTGTTAAGAAGATACCAATCAAAGATATATTTCATATATTAGAATGACTGCTCTGTTGCATGATTTAATGGAATTTTGCATTATCGGATCATGGTCATGTCATTCGATTGAACATGTTATACAGAGATGTCTTTAGGAAGATCTCCTTCACCATATTGGGGAATTTTCGAGCTGCTACATGTTCACCAAACATTCTTTTAATAGATGAAAAGGCCGTTTCTGCTATCCACCTGTACCCATAGCTAACGCTACATTTCCATCTTTTGAGGTTTGCTCGTTGTCTTATTACAGACATATTCCTAGCATGACAATTAGTTTGCTTGACTTTAGAATTGCTTTTTGTCTTTATACCAGGTTTAATATGATTTCTTGATAGGTATATAAAGTTGTTATTACTATCATACATACCATCAGCTAATATACCTTTATGTGATTACCTCTAGAAGAAGCATCATCTACTAATTTCATTAGCATCTTGCCATCATGTACTTCTTCACTTGTCACCTCCAGAGATAGGATTCTTTTCTTCTTGATATCAACTGCCACATGTATCTTTAGATATCCTCTTCTAACATGCCACTTATGCCGCATCCATTCTCCACGATTAGCCACTTTAATGCCAGTGCTATCTAATGCAATGACAATATCATTTCCTAATTTTTCATTGATTTTGATCTCTAATCTGTTTATACGTCTGCTGATGGTACTATAATCTGGTATGCATGGTACTTTAGTACTTGCATGAGCCATGACTACACCCTCTTGTGTTTGTCTGTATGGTAGATGAAAATATGCTCTCATGTAACCTAGAAGTTGAATAAATGAATCTGGGTAGTTGTAAGGTTCACCAACTTTACCAGGATTCATTTGAGACAATTCGTTATCCCAACCATCAAGTACATCAAAATCCAAGAGTACTTGATCACGTCTTACAAGTGATTGATTATAGGAAGGCCAATCAATCATATTAGATAATCACGACCAGCAAGCTAAATGGGAAGTGGTCAAATAAGTATCAATTATAACATAAGAATCGTGCAACAGAGCAAGAATGACTATTTATTTTTTGACTATATTGCCGCCGCTGCTATTATTAATCTGTACACCACCGTTACCGCGAGCTATACCATCAGCTGGTACAATGTCAGAACAAGAGGTTAAGAGAAGATAAAGTATATGATTGATATTTTCATAAGGTAACTCGTTACCATGTTTTTAATATTTATGCTATCACTTCCATATCCAACTATTTTAGCCCCTGGTAAATACAGCAGCAATACTGGTCTTGATTTATATTCAATAACTAGTCTTCTGCCCATTTTTTCATCCAATTTAACAGATGGATGATCGATTCCACCAACTCCTGTCCCTTATTGGTTAATCTATACTCTACCCTAGGGGGGATTTCATTATATGCTTGTCTTTCTAGAATTCCGGTTTCATCCAGCTCTTTTAATCTCTTTGCTAGGGTTTTGCTGCTGAAACCTTTCATTGTATTCCTGAATTTTATATATCTGACGGAAGTTGTAGTGCAGCATAATGGAATTAGGATTTCAAGTGTTCCTCTTTTTGTAATGATCTTACGAAGTTTAGCAGTCTCTTTCATTAGTATGTCTGCATCATATCCATGAAAATCGCAATTTTGATTAGCCTGAACAAGTGGTAAATCAGTTTTGATTATTTTTGATGCTGCTGTTGATGCTGCTTTGCCACTTTTTCTATTTCCTTTTGTTTCCATAACTACACTTACTTTACCTAGGTTCTCTTGACAACTTAAATAGTTTCTCTTGTAAACATTAGATATGAAAGAGGATATAATTAAACAGAAAGTAAAAGAAAGATACGGCAAGATTGCATTGGTTGGAAGTTCATCAGAAGGTTGTTGTGCACCCAGTGAATGTTGTGGTAGCAGCAGTAGTAGTAATGATGACAATCAGATGGTGATGTCACCATTACAAATTGCCGAAAACATTGGTTATAATGTTAATGATCTGAATTCTATTCCGGAATCTTCTATTCTTGGTGTAGGCTGTGGTGCACCCGTAAAATTTGCAGATATCCAGGAAGGGGAAATAGTAGTCGATATAGGCTCAGGTGGAGGAATTGATGTATTTTTGTCTGCAAATAAAGTCAAACATACGGGAAAAGTAATTGGTATTGATATGACAGATGAGATGTTAGAAAAGGCTGCAGATCATGCAAAACATAGTGGATACACAAACGTGGAATTCAAAAAAGGAGATATAGAACGAGGGATTCCGATTAACGACAATGCTGCGGATGTAGTCATTAGCAATTGTGTTATTAATTTAACTATCGATAAGATAGCCGCTTTCAAAGAAATTTACAGGATCCTAAAAAATAATGGTGGTGGGAGAATGGTAATATCAGATCTTGTAACAAGCAAGGAAGTCGACCCAGAATCTGCAAATTCGGAGAAATGGTGTAGTTGCATAGACGGTGCTTTAACAAAAGAACATTATCTTGAAAGCATTAGAAAGGCAGGGTTTTCTGACGTAGAAGTGCTGGAAGAAAGATTGTATATGGATGGTGATAATAGTGAAGGCAGACGAATTACCAGTTTGGTAATAAAGGCAGTAAAATCCTAAAGGAGAGATGAGTTCGAATTATGAAATTTTTATTTGGCAGCAGTAGAAATAAAGCTAAAGAAAAGCAGACAATTCTTTTTGTATGCATCCAAAATGCAGGCCGTAGCCAGATGGCTGAGGCCTTTTTTAGAAAGTA
>DATBGR010000375.1:0-2501 GCA_036557905.1 Nitrososphaeraceae archaeon
TCGATTGTTTTTTCGTCAGTTTCTTTATCAAATTGTATTAGTAATTGATCATTTTGAAGTAGATAGAGTTTCTGATATGGATTCAAGCCTACCAGGATGTTATTAGGATAATCCATTATTAATAATCTGGTAATGCTTCTATTAAAAATGTCATCAGCTTGTCCTATGATAAATACACGGTTGAGAGTACCGCATTTAAAGCCAAAAACGAGTCTTGAAGATTATTCTGTAATCTAAATGCATAGTTACAAATGGTTTTATAAAGTTGACTTAATTGTATTTTGACGGAATGATTGTTACTAAAAATTTTTCGCTTGAGTATCCAGTATTAACTTACAAGAACGAAATAGGTATATAAGTAGTGAGATGGTCAGCGTTATCATCATCTCCTCTACAAACAATTGGAATGACTCAATTTCTAAGCGGTTTATACCAATATATCAGAAATATATAAAAATATTGCTGTGGTGCCGTTGAAATTGGACTATTAATTCAAGACTTTGTCAGTATGATCCGTATCCTCAGTCATGGTCCTGTAATCATCCAAACTTAAGCTGATTAGTTACGTCATAAGCATACAATGGTTATTACCTAATATGTGGTGTTTCTGCTCCGGAACCGATTATTCAACTAATCTAACATATTTTGTGCTTTCGACAAAGAATTTGTATCTAATCCTATAAAATAGCGGTCTTTGTTACGATTGTAATGCATATTATCAACTTTTGTTCATAATGAAGATTGATGTATTGTTTGGTGCACATCTAGGCGGAATCTTAAATCAGCATTCATTTCATCAGTCCAAGCCATAATGCAGGAATTCAAACTTCTCAATTACAGACCACTGTGTTTTATTATCAGGGGTTGCACTATATTCAAATATTACTTTGTGATTTTTCAAGAAATAGTCTATCGGTGTAAAGTGTAATGCTGGAAATTTCTTTAAACCCGTACAAAAATATTCTTCCAGATCTTTCTTGTTTGTTATTGTCGCAGTATTCCGGTTAGGATACACCGATTTTACTTTAGGACTAGAGAATAGGATATTCTCAGAATAAAGAGAAAGAACTTCTTTTATGTTATGATCATTCCATGCCTTAGTCCATTCATGAATATGCTCTTTTACAAATCTATCATCAATCTCCATATATTATCATCAATGATACTATGAATATATGTAATTATTCTATCGTATTGCCAGTTACATTTCTGTATATAGGTAATTGATTTCCAATCATTGTCAGAATATATATTACAATTTTAGTCTGAATTGTGTGCAACACCCAGGATACCCGGGTTATTCTCTAACCTAAGGAAGAATTCAAGGCATATAATACATACAATTACAGGATAGAATAAGAGTGTAGTTATCCCGGGTATCTTGGGTGCAATTAAATTAATGAATGACGCGCGCCCATCTATAACAGAAGCTTCCTGGCCGCCTTGCATTAGATCTGATAAGTGTTAGCCCTAATCAAATGATGATCACTTCATAAAGCTTATCTTTATAACATTTTCTTGGAGCGCATCATAATAGACATTTTCCTATTCTCCTTTGAGAGCAAGATGAAAGCCTGTTCTCGAATAAGAGAACAGGAAATTACTTGGAAATCCTGTATGTACAGTAGGCTCGTCTATTAATAAAAAAATTAGGACAGTAGATACAAATAATAATAGATAACTTTCCTAGAATTTCGTTACCATATACATTTTATACTGAATGTGCTAAACTAATTGTTAGGGACATATAACTTAGTTAACGTAAGTAAATAAGCCATTAAAATCACTTATCGATGTTACGTCTTGTAGGATATGTCCTTCTCTTTATTAATATGATATTCAAACTACAGTATTGACAGCCGATGAAATATGCAGCTTAATATATATCGATATGTGTCGTTCTAATATTTGCATTATCTAGCAGTTTTTTAGGGATAGAAAGAGCTTGGGCTGATTCTGTGATAAAGACCATAGCTGTTGGAAATGGTCCAGTAGGAATTGCTTTTAACCCAAACAATGGAGATATGTATGTAACAAATTTTGGTAGTAATACAGTCTCTGTAATTGACACCACTACAAATACCGTTGTAGCTACTATAACTGTAGGATCAGCGCCACAGTTTATTGCTTTTAATCCAAACAATGGACACATGTATGTAACAAACAGGGGTAGCAACAATGTCTCCGTAATCGGTCCAACTCCAACTCCACCTCCACAAATAACAATAACTTCTGCTATTGATGGGAATAATAATCCAGTGGCTAATCTTAGCTCAACTTCATCAAACCAAATAACATTCCAGTTTACAGCTTCTGGTGGTACTCCCCCTATAAGATTTGAATGTAGTTTAGATAATTCTGCGTTTTCAAGCTGTTCCAATCCTGTCACCTATACTAATCTAGCTGTCGGCCAGCACACAGCTCAATTTCGGGCTACCGATAGTACAGCACTTCAAGCACCTTCTGTCGCATTTACATGGCAAGTAACGGCGAATACTCCA
>DATBGR010000376.1:0-9573 GCA_036557905.1 Nitrososphaeraceae archaeon
AAACTTCCTCAAAATTGTGAAATGCCATTGGCAGTATATGCAGGGGGCAATGGAAGTAATATTTGGTACATCTCAACAAAAAATGGAACACTTGGAGCGTTTAATTCTACACACGGGAACTTTGAAAAGGAAAGATTTATCCCGATATGGAAATCACGAGCTGAACCTATCGAGTCGTCTCAGGTTTGGGATATGAAGAGCGATAAGAGGGGAGATCTTTGGTTTACGGATGAAAAACAGAATGCGATTTGGAGGTTTATCAAGTCCTCCCAAAAGTTTGAAATGTACAAAGTCCCTGAAAATTCTAGCTCATTTGGTACGACATATCCACTTTCAGTAGACTTTGATAACAATGGAAATGTCTATTTTGTCGGAATCCGGTCACCTACGCTTTGGATAGGAAACTTGACAAAATTAAGAAACGGTACATCCGAAGGAATATCCAAAATTCCTCTCCCAGTAAGTGGATTTAAAGGAATAGACTCCGATCTAGTTAGCACTGGATCCTTGGCTTTAGATAATAAGAATGATGTGGTTTGGATTTCTATGCTTGCATTCAACACAAAAGGGCAAATTATAAGATATGACATAAAAAACAAAAACTTCAACACTTATGATATGCCTCCAGAGCTAACATCTCCTGTAGGTATTGCGATTGACAATCATGGAAATCCCTGGGTAACTGATCATGGTACTAGTTTGTTCTTCAAATTGGACCCTACCTCTGGAAATATAACAAAGTACTCGACTTCGATTGCTTCTGCCAAGATATTTGGGGCCAACAATGGTAGCGTTCCCCAAGGTGTGTATACTTTGCCTTATTGGATAAAAAGCGGGGATGATGGTTCATTGTGGTTCAATGAGCATACAGGAAATAGAATTGCCAAATTTGATCCAGCTAATCAAACTCTTACTGAATATTGGATACCCACTCAGGATAGTCGTTGGGGTCAATGCATCAATCCTAACGTGTCTTGTGGGATTGCAAACGCCTTGCAATTGTCCGTCGGTCAAGGCAGGAATAATAACGTGTGGTTTAGCGAGTGGTCTGAAAATAAGATAGGTATGATAAACGGTTCCAAAACTCCTCCGATCTCGATAACAGCATCGCCAACTGATCTTACTTTAAGACGTGGCCAGAGCAGTGAAATCAAAGTTCAGATAAAAGCGGCATCAGATGCACATTTGAATATGCTATCTTCTTCATCATTAACACGGAATGGTGATCTTGGAAATTCAACGGGTACCTTCAGCCAAGACAAATTTAACCTTACATCAGGCGATTCTAAAGAAGTTTCCTATATCTTTACTCCGGCGTCAAATATCAAGCCAGGCCAGTATGTGCTAATGCTAGGAGGAGATACAGAGCAGTTAACTGTCCTAAAGGCAGTTAGGATAAACATAATTTGAACAATTCGAGATCAGAGTCACCCATATACTTGCAATAGTGTATCTAAAGTCTGACTCAATTACGATCTGCCTATAGAGTCTAGTCCAGGCATTTCATCACCAGCCAAGAATCGAAGAGTTGCGCCTCCTCCTGTCGATACATGACTAACTTCACCCTCTGACACACCCGATCTTTTCATGGCTTCAAGCGTGTCCCCTCCACCTATAAGAGTCTTAGACCCTCTCCAGAATGCCAGTGCAACGCTTTTTGCTATGTTGATTGTCCCGTTAGAAAATAAGGCAATTTCAAATTGCCCCATAGGTCCGTTCCAGAAGACCGTGCCAGAGCCATCTCCACCTATCTCCATAGAATAACGCTGAACAGTTTCGTTTCCTATGTCAAATCCCGCAAAGTCGTCTGGAATTTCCTTCGCTATACTCGCATAGCCTTCGTTTGGAGAGGAGGCCACGATGTGATCTGAAGGTAGTAGAATCTTGTCTCCATATGTAGTCAATGCCTTCGTAACCCAGGGCAGATGTTCTTCATCAATAGGCGAGATTCCGGTCTTGATTCCTTTTGCCTTAAGAAATGTGTATGCCACTGCCCCTCCCAGAAGCAATTTTTCTGCCTTTGGAAGCAGATTCTCAAGAGCACCAATCTTATCCTTGATCTTAACTCCTCCAACCAAGATCTTTAATGGTCTGATTGGGTTCTCTTTCATCATAGATAGGTATTCGACTTCCCTGCTAAGATTGAATCCCGCAAGTCGTATATCAAATAATTTAGCAGCACCATAAGTCGAAGCATGCTTACGATGAGAGGTACTAAAGGCGTCATTTACATAAATGCTAGCTAAGGAGGCAAGTTGGCGAGCAAATTCTTCGTCATTTGCCTCCTCTTCCTTATGAAATCGGAGGTTCTCGAGTAAGAGTATGTCTCCATTCTCCATTCTATTGATCCTATCGCCCACCTCACTACCAACACAGTTATTGACAAACCCAACTTTTGCAGTTCTCACAATAGACGAGAGTCTCTGCGCAACTAACTCCAATGAGTAGCCCGATTGCCATCCCCGAGGTCTGCCAAGATGTGATGCAAGTATCACTTTTGCACCTCGCTTGGACAAATATTCTATTGTCGGGAGGCTCATACGGATTCGATAGTCTTCACCTATTGAACCGTTGCTGAGGCTGACATTAAAGTCTACCCTGATCAAAATTGTCTTGCCAAAATACTTTGAATCTTCGATGGCGGAAATGCTCTTGAGCATTGTATTTTTCTGACAATCAGACGAGTATAGTAGGGCAGAATAAATCTGTTCCTAATTTGACCAGCTTCGAATCTAAAGGCAATCTAAAAAGATGAGCTGTTGCGAATGGGAAATGAAAACTATCGTTCTGACATTATCGAATTTATTTAGCTTGAAAGTTTATACATACGTAAAGTTCAGCCTGAAATTTGATTCAGGAAAAGATTACCACGCTGGTCAGGTTTCCTACAAAACGAATAAACAGGAATATTTGATATTAACCTGAAAAATGTAGGATCCTATTCATCATCAGTAACTGTAGGTTCCCGCAAAGTAACAACACGTATACGTGTAGGACAGCCTAGCTTGCTAGATGCAACTTTAAAACCTTGCTTTGCGAGGTCTAGATTACTGGCCTTAACATGAGCCTCCAAAATAACTTGTCCTGGTCTTACCCTCGATGCTAGGCCCATTGCCTTTCCAAACGCTCTTCTCATACCTTCTTGCAGTCTATCTGCACCAGCTGTAGCAATCATTTTGTTTTCTCTAAGGATAACATGTGGATATACTCTCAGCATAGAGAAAAAGCTCGTGTCACCGGCCTTTGCCATTGTCTTATTGGCTGCAAGCCTAGCAGCCTCTAACGCATTGTGCCTAATCTGCATCTTTTCAGTTACCAATAGTTCAACCTTAAAATCATATTCACCTTTCGCAGCGCCAGATGAAAATTTGGCAATCTTTATCTGTGGCTTGCCTCGAATGTATTCTCGTCTCACATATGGCATACCACGAATTTCACGATAATTAACTCCTTTCATAAGACTTCAGATTCTTGAATACTTAAATGTGATTTGATGGCGTGATTTATTCGTTATGTCTTTGGCAGATTCTTCACCATCGAAAAATTCCCAACCTGAGGCGGATATCACTTATGTAATTGAAGCTTCACTCGTCGGTAATCGAACAGGGGTTGCTATTGAGGACACCAAGGACCAGGACCACCTGAGGACCAAAGGATTTGGATTGAAAGAGGGTTCCGAATACGTCTTGAGGCCATACGAAGCATTGTATCTCGTTCACTCAGGGCGTTTGAATCTGAGCAATAGAACTGAAAAGCACTTGAGATTTAATACACTGATAGAGATTTTTTCGAAGTATGACAAGATGATTTTAACCCGCTTCTTGATTTATCGAGATTTAAGAAGTAGAGGATACGTGGCTAAAGATGGATTTGGATTTGGCATCGACTTTAGATTATATGAACGAGGTGAATTTGGTATAAAACCTGCAAAATATGTAGTATTTGCTGTAAGTGAGGGTGTGGATTTGGAGGCCAACAAATTGGCATTAATTATACAACAAATTGAAAAGATGGGCAAAGAATCCATACTGGCTGTGATTGAGCGACGAGGCGAGATTATTTACTATAAGGCAAGCAGTATCCATTTTAAAACTAAAACGAGCAGCAATCTTTCTGCAAATGGAATCTTGGAAAAGATGGAACCTTTCGTCAAAGGCCCCTAATGGTCAATCCTAATATACTCAACACTAGCATAATGATACATGTCGTATAAGGAAATTTATTGTCGCGACTGTGGAATAGTGTTAGCAAAGTTTAACGTTAGATATTTCTCTGACAATACAATATCTGAATTAGTACGCATACAATATGGATTTCATATAAAGAACGGACATTCAGTATCAACAAGAAAAATTGACTGAAAAATGCCCTTCTCAGTGTCTAATAGGTTTCCAAACGAACTGAGAATATAATTTTAACTTCTTGGAAATTTGTCTCTATGGTCATCAGAATTTCATAATTCTCCAGTCGTTAGCCTCAAATAACGTGGAAACCATTTTGACTATTGATGCGCTATTATATACATCTAGATTTAGGAGAGATAGGTGACTATATCTCGCCATAAAACTAAAGAAGACTTTTTACTAGGTATCAAGATTGGAGACTTCAAGACGATGAAGAGCGTGACAGTCCACCTAATATTCCGGAAAATCTGGAATAGCATGCGGAAATTTATTGGACTTCTGAGTCTTGTGAGAATAAATAATGCTCCGGCCGGGATTTGAACCCGGGATCGTCGCCTTGAGAGGGCGAAATGCTTAACCGAACTACACCACCGGAGCCTAGGAAAGTGCGTTATTTTCTTCATATAAACCTGTGTCTTTCGATTAATTGAAAAACCAAGAGCATTCAAGGGCGAAGTTCAAATAATGGATCAGTTTCAACTTGTATGCCTTTATATGCTAACCAATTAGATCAACCAAATTAGAGAAGTCTTGTCAGCAAAGTAATAATTGTCTAACCCTCCATATAGCAATCCAAATTCTTCCAAGTATTCGATCAATATGTTTATGGTGTTCGCAATATGACCTTTGCTAGGTACATTGGAATATACAGCCCTATGATGTAATTCAATGTTTGCAGGTTTACTAGACTAATTCAATTACCCAATCCAGAAACAGTTCCTTTTTAGTATCGATAAGCTTGAATGCATCAAGCGAGTGATGAAAAACGTGAGCATTCCTTCAAGCTATTAATGCCGGTGGCATTGGCTCCAATTTCTTAGATCTTGACCTTAGCTTCGCTTTATATTTTAAATTACGCGGTTTTGTTCTAAGCCTGTAACCACAACATGGACACCACAAACCTTCCCAATTTATAAATATCTCACATATTTGACAGCGTTTCTGCCCGCTTGCATACCGGCCAAAACCTATGGGCTTTTGAGCCTTATGTCGTACACAAATACCTTTACAAGTCATTCTCCTAATCCTTGATACGTAAACTATATACTATTTAAAGATGTCCGAGAAACAATTGTGATCAATAGTGTACTAATTTAGCATATAAACCGGAGAAAAAAAAGTAGCAAGCTCTTGCTAGCTAACTAACACTTATACTTTTAGCTTCAAATGCCTCATTCATTGTCAAATATTCTTGAAGTTTTGTTTTTATGTCTTCTGGTTCAGTGTCGTCCATGCCGGAAGACCCAGCCTTGAAAGAGATCTTATTTCCTGACACATTTACATCCTCGATTTCCATATCTGCATATACATTAACCAACTCATTGACCCAATCCTGAGCTTCATTTGGAGCTACACCTGAAGTATCTATAGTTACATTCAGCATCTTGGTCACACAAAATCACCTAAAACCAAATTAGTGTAGGGATTAATAAAGTTGACGTACATACGACCTGCCGTAATGCTTAAAGATTTAAAGGATCTCATACGTAAGCCTTTGAATGTGGCAGACTACAATCTATTCAAATCCCCAATGCTTTATTAGCTCTTTTTCAAACTTAGATGATTGATCCTCATTTAGAGAATCTCCACAATTTTTGTGAGTAGGCACGACATTCATGCCTGCAAGTTTAAATTCAACTTCGTAAAAATGGACCTTTGGACAGTTGCACATTTTTAAGAAAATAAGCACTTCCCTTACTTATTTGCGTATCTTATTATTTTGAATTAGACATTTCGATAGATGTGGCTCCAGTCATGTTATTCAGAACAATCTAGTTTGAGAAGATTCAGATAGCCTTATTTGATGTAAATGTCTGAATATCAACAGCCTATATGCCAGAAAATAGTAAAGCTCAAATGATTGTTGCCATATTTAACCACTAACTAACGTTCTATTAGGTATTCAGTTTTTCAGATCTTGGAGATATACCATATCCATCAACCAGTCAACATACGACTTTACTTTTTGGTCGATTTTACACCATAAGTGGACTGATCCAGGCAGAACTTCTAATCTCCCGTTTCTGGTGATAACCCTCACTCCCTCCTTTCCTTCATACATGTAGGCATCTTGTACTCTAACTGTATCAAGAACGTCAGACGCGTGCAATTTGACTTGCTCTCGTGGTATCGGAAAGGTTTTCCTAAATTTATTTACTATCAAACCTAAATTCTCCGTGCCATACGTCTCTGTCTCAAATATCTTCTCGTGCTGAGGGAATTGTAGCCTGACCTCGATATTATATCTTGAACCTACAAAATGGGCAATTTCGTTAATTTTTGAGTAGGCCAAATTTGGGCTTTTAGCCAGGACAGACTTAAGAGATTTCTCATTTAGACTAAGATTTCTGACTAGTTCATCGTGCAAAGTAGAAAATATTGCAGGCAAATTGGCGTCAGCTTATATGAAGACTTCCTTATTAACTGCTAGCAATCTGGACCCATATTTTTATTCAAGTGCCGATTCTCAAATATCATGTTCTTTTCTGATGCAGATTCGGAACGCGCATCTAGCATCGCAGATTACCAAACAACTTGTGCGGATTTTATTACCGATATTAGCAAAGATTATGGAGATTGGGTCGATAGATACAACCTCGATGCTGACGAGAATAAAAACAGAAAAATGGCAATAGAGAATACCAGACTCATTACAAATAAATGGATTAGATCATATGGTAATACGATAAAGAAAATAGACATTATAATGAATGATGGGATCAGTAAAATGGCAGAGAGTACTGCAGGTTACCCATTCAAGATGGAGATTCGGGTCAATAATATGGTTGGATACACCCATCATCATACAGGAGAGATTAAAGTGAACGTACAAGCAATACCGCGTCCTAACAGAATCGCGAGGATTGGTGATTATCAGAAAGGCCAGGTTTTTCTGATAAACTCTGTGGATACTATTGAATTCACTATAAGCCCAGAAACTAGAAGCGGAGGTGATATTCTTAATGATTATATTCTACTAAATGCAAAGCCTTGCCGCGTTGGGGACCTAATTTCTATTACTATCATTGTAGAAGAAGTTGATGCTACTCATGTTGTCGAGAGGAGAGGTTTCACAACATTAATCCTATTATCTTAAGGGCAAAAATAAGGATGAATTGAATTAATAGGCTAGCAATAGAATCATCTTCTCTGATGATACCACTGATACTAGAAACATTTAGTGGATAATAAGATCCATGTCGAGATTGTTAGATTTTATTCTATTGAATATTAGTAATTACGGCTAAGAAAATCATTTATATTGGATATGCCTTGCTGTATGGTGAATGGATTAGGATTCAACACAAGTTATATCTGAATCTGCTTGGAAGTCTTATCCAGCTTTATGTCACAAAAGCCACGTGCGACGGTCGTCCAGTTTGGTCTAGGACATCAGATTGCCAATCTGGTAACCCGGGTTCAAATCCCGGCCGTCGCATTCACAAGTCAACGACTAAAGAAAATTCTTCAAAACGTAAAGTTAACACTACTTAAAAATGCTCCAAGTCGAAGTACGGCACAACCAAAATACTCAAATGAAAGCCGTTGAAGAATAATCATTCTGATTCATATCTGTCTAGTAAGCTTGGACTTGATTATAGAAATGGCATTTTCAATAGCATCAATTTTCGGTAGTTGGACCATAAATATATTTTGTCCATTGAAATGTGAAGAGGGCTCGGGGGCAATAGCTATTATAGCCGAATTTGCCATTGCTTCGAAAAATTCCAGATTATCGTTTGCCGGTACTAGGAAATATTGTTCAAGACCTAAATTCAAAAAATTCATATAAATATCAACAAATACATCAGGTTTTGAAGAATCGTTGATTATATTTAATATGGTATCAATAGCAAATTTCTTTCCGAAAGCACTCCCAATTATCTCTTCATACCTCTTCTGGGTTACGTAAATGCACGGCACCTTCCTTCCTTCATAAGTAAAGATTGTAATCCCCTCCTTGTGCAACGATTCTAGAAGTTCTTTTTCGTTGCTAATACTCCTCAATCAGCTCACAAATCTTACTATTGGTTTTCCTTGATAGTTTCTGGAAAATAGTCCTGAAGTTCAATATTGTTTCGCATTCTCTTGTACAGGAATTCATGCGATTTGCACAAATAAAACGGCATTTGATTCAAAGATTCTATGATATTGTAATTACTCCTCTCCTTAATCAATTCTAACTGGACTATAAAATCCGCATCTCGACCGCATATATTACATCTCAACGCTTCATCATCCGTGCTAATGTCGATGCGCTCACCGTCGGTCGCGTTTTCATCCACGACGCTGCTTTTGCAATCCCCTCTTAAAAGAGTTTGTGGGATGCAGTCGTCCTAAAAAAGTTCCTATCAAGAGTTTAATGATTCCGATTACTTTAGGTCAACATAGCTTTATGGATCTTGCCAGCAACAATGCACGCTTTTGATCCTCTTCAAATATGTCGTTTCTCTCGTACTTGCCATTAAAATATATTAAATCAATCATTTTCGAACGATCAATGTTTACCACGGTTGCTCCATTACCCATCCCATTTGCATAAGAATTAGTTAGTATTAACAATTTATCAACTATACTGGAGGTTTTAACAGTATTGGCGATTTGTTCGAAATTCCTTAGATGATCTTTACTCATTACAACTGATACTGATACTCTGGAGCCTGTAGAGTCATTATAAAGAATGTCCCCTCCTTCTTTGGCAATTGAATCAGAGCCAAGTTCTGAAACGGATCCTACATCGTGCGCACAATTCACAAGATTTCGAACCGCATCACGAACTTCGTCTTCTAAATCCTTTAGATCATTACAATTTTTCTTTATTCTTATAAATTCCGATAGAGGGATAGACATGATACTTCCCCTTATCTTTAGCCCAGGATAGACATGTTTAATAGTATCATCAATTGCTTGTTCGTCAATAATAGCACAGTTTCTTTTCTGCGCCGATTCCATAGCATGGTAAAAGATATTGATCATTGACCTAACATTTCTAAAGTCTGGAAATTCATCATATATAACCTTAATTTTAGAGGAAAGATCCTTTTCAAGTTCGTTTGTGAAGTTTACACCCTTGTCATTGTGTCTAATATATTCTAGGATAATATCATTCACTTCCTCAAAGGTATTCGATCCAGCCAAATCGATCTTGTAATTTGCTTTTTCTAATCTA
>DATBGR010000377.1:0-7549 GCA_036557905.1 Nitrososphaeraceae archaeon
TGAGGCTGTCCTTTTGTAAATACTTTGTGAAATGTTTCATGTAGATAGCTTGCGATTTTTCCCTCAGTATCATTCATTCTACACAGCTGATCTGAAATTTTATCATACTCTGAGAGTTTCATAGATATCAGCTTCGAGATCACCTCAAGCTCATGTCCATGGACAAGGAAGAAGTTTTTGTCGCCACTTCTCACTCTATAATACTTGGCGATATTATAACAGTTAAAATCAGGATAGTTTTGTGCTGCATCTAATACAATATGATCGTGATTGCCAGGAAGATAGTATACTTCTTTGAACTGGTTTATCAAGTACAGAATATCATCAGATTCCTTTGAATATATTATGTCGTGCTTTCTCCAAAGATCCCAGAGATCGCCAAGAATAAATAGTGAATATTCTTTCGAAGTTCCTCTAGATATGCAGTCTGAAAGAAAATCTACAAATGCACTTGCGTTAGATTTCTCATACCCAATATGTACGTCAGAGATTATTATTGCCTTATCTATATCAATAATACGAGGGCGTGCAGTATCTATAAAATTATCCTTATCATAATTCAAAACATCAATTTGACCGGAGATATGCTGATTGTATTCAGAATCCGCATGCTGTTTATTCATAAACCAATATCTTTCCTCAAATTTAGTATAGTTATATAACTTATAACCATTGTCAACTAAGGTTCAAAACTGTATCCATTCTAGGTAATCTAAACTTTGGTCTTGATAAATTATGAACACACAGAAATGCTATCATCATTACGAAATTAAGGAGCTCTAGCTATAACTGCTAAATACTGTCATCATCATGCCTATGTAAGATAATTAATTTGGGAACTTCGATTGGGACAATAATCATCGGAATAATAGCACTTGTTATAATAGTTGGGATCATAATCTTCCTCATAAAAATAGTAGCTCCACTTTTTGTCGGACTGATAATCTTAGTTATGATAATTGGAATCGGCTTCTGGATTTATAGCAGAATGAAAACTCGGTAGATGGGATCGTTCCATTTCCTGAAAATTTGTGAGATTTCTGACAACGCAGATATCTAGACAATCGACGCGCCTTTCGGCCCGGAGCACTCAAGTATTAATTATTCCAACAGTCTAGGCTGAAACCTCATATTTTTTGTGGCTTTTTTGCTAGGCCTATTTGTAATATTGTTGCTTTTCGATGTATATTAAATACTGAGTACCGTATATCGCAGTATTGCCGAGATGATTGTTAATTTTTGATGGGTCAAACCAAAGGCTTATGGTTGAACCATCCATTAATTTACACTGCTGGAACTTGATTTACAGCAACGTTCTCCATAGTGACTGTCGATGTACCATTAATAGTGGTAGAATTCTGCTGATTACTAAATTTTCCAATTATCCTAATGTTTGAGATGGTATGCATATGGTGTGAAGTGCCACTTTTTTCAACATGTGGAATGCAGGATTATTACTATTCTTATTATTACTTTTGAAAGCACCCCCCCCATCTATTCACGTTGAACAATTATTGTCTCGTAATACTTACAGTTATCAAACTATATGAATCCGCTAGGTTGTAAAGTACGTGCTATACCCAATACCGATATTCCGTATTTAGATCATTCTAAAACGATTTATTCAGATTGTTATAATAATAAAACACATATGGTATCTGGAGGATATACCACTGTGGTATATCCTCCTAAACTACAAGTCATACGTAATTAACAAATGTAGGAACAAAATCATCGTCAGACAAGTGTAAAAATGATTGAATATTGCCAGGTCTGGACTAGGAATGGCTTTCGTAAGGAACATATATTGAGGCTTTCAACATTTGGCCATAGGAATATGAATGTTCTGAATTACACAACTAAAGGCACATGAATACAGATTTGATCTTGACAAATGGTATTGAAAAAATGGCTATTAGAAAGAACATAAAACGATATTATTGAAGACGGTATTCAAGCCATTGCTTCAGGTACGAAACAACAGCGGAAATGGCTAACTAACTAACTAGTTAATGCAAGATCCATCTCTCGTTCGGTTAAGATATTAAGTTGTTGTTGCTTTCTTCTACGATTGATAACCATACATGTGCCGCCTATAATCGATGCTGCTGATATTCCTATCCCTAAAGCGATTGCAAGTTTACTCATAGATTAAATTAGTATCACAGACTATTTAGCGGTTAGTAAATTAATCAAGAAAGTGGTTGCTGATTGCTAGGTATGGACTATTACCAGCAATCGCTCAGTCATTCATTAGCAACCACTTAGCATGAATTCACCTAGGTCTGGTATCTCTGTAGGCATGTTGCATTCGACGATTTACTGCTAGAATATCAAAAAGCTAGCAGTATATTATTCTTCGTTTTCGTACTATAAGACTATTCCGGCTATGCAATGATTTTTCATTTTGTGGAGTTGCCGTTTTAGTAGCCAACCTTACCTACGATAGCCGTTTCGTCTTCACCATAATGATTGAACTGATCTTGGCATTGATGGAATCTATGATGCTTGCATTTAGTCCATTTGTCGGACATATTGTACTTAACTGTCAGATTCTATCATTAACTATCTGTCACATCCTTCTCTTAACCGTTCTTTGTCATTAATTGTGCTAAATACAAACCGCGTTGTCTCCAATTCTGTTAGGTTGTCTTCTACCATTCTCACATTGTGTTTTTCTGTTTCAATTTCGTTTCGTTTCTTATCGATTTGTTTGTAAATAATTTTTTTAATTTCGTCTGAGGTTAATTCTTTTTCTTCTGACAATAGTACCGATATTCTATTGGTATATAATTTCTATAGGTTGTAGAACTGTAGATAGAGGAATTGGCTGGTTTCATTTTTTTGTTGATATAGTGATAGAACAAGTTTATGACTAATCGTGGATTTGTCTGTCGATCTGTCGGTCTGTCTTGTTCTATTACCGAAAATGTATGCGTCTGTATGTGTTCAATACATAGTCCGGCCGTCATCTACTACCAGCGTATATTATGAGGGAATAGTAAATAAATAGGACTTTAGATAAGAACAGCAGAGATGAAGTGTCGACAACCTTACCCTTACCACAGAAACATGCTAATGCACCATCCGCCATTACGCTGAGCTATAACGTGGACATCTAAAAATATAAACAGGACAAATTTTTTGTCTACCATATCTTTCTGGACAGTCTAAAAAGCGTGCACTTATGATTATTATTAAAAATTAATTAGCGTAGTACAACTAGGTCTGTGTCCATTTATTGCGCATGAATCTCGTATTTGTGGCTCCTTAAATCCTTCTTACTATCAAATCGGACATTACAAATTAAGCATTTAGACTCAAAATCACCAGGGTATGTGAACCGTTTTTCTCGATTTGGAGGAATCAAGTGCGTACTAACAGGAAATTTAAGTGAATTCAATTCATAAATAAAATTAATAAATCTCCGATATCTTTTGTCCACTTGTGTAATTTCTTACTGCACCATGGACAATAACGAAAATGCTCTAAACTAGCAACAGATCCATCGTAAGTCCATGACCTAATATATGAACTTGTCTTTTTGCTGCATTGGATCGATCGTCTTCACGTTTGTAGTATCGAGAGTCACTATAACCTATTGCCTTTTTGAATTCATTACACTTCCCGCCTCCATCTAGTAAAACTAAAACTCAATGACCTGATGTATATGATCTAGCCAATTCAGGCTCGTAAAGCATTGACCGCTAAAATATTCAGTTGATTCTTGTTTCAGCCGGATAAATGAATAAAGTATTCGGCTGTCCGTGCAATGTTGATGATGCGTCCATTGTCTGCGGAGACATCCTGAATTTCCTATCCTGAAAATATATTGTACGATTTACATTATTGACGCTAAAACATATATGATTGAACTCTTTATTCTAACGTACTGGAAAAGTAGCAATCATGATCCTACTTGTAGCTTTTACAATAATCATACTTCTAGGAATCACCTTCTCATCTATTATTGGGACTTTTGGTTTAGCACATGCTCAGGTGAATAAGGCAGATCAGACAACAGCCTCTAAACAAGCATCACAATCTATAAGAAATGCTATAACTGATACAGGAAAATTCTTAAACAACGCAACACAGAAACTAGCCGGCTCAAAATCTGCACAAACCATTGTAAATGAGAGTTCAGACGTGTTAGGGAATGCTACAGTGGCAACAAAGAAGTTTCTTAGCCACAAATAGCAAGGGATCGAAAGACTATAAGCATCTTCTATATGAACACAAAACATCAGTAAATTGCAGTAATGCACAAAAATTCTAAACTTGATTACAGAATAAAATCCATACAAAAGTCATTCTGATTGTTCTACCCAATTATCGTATTGTAGTTGATTCCACTAAAGAAGAATAACTAAAAGTGTTTCTATTTTGCAAAATATTGTTTACGGTGACTCTATATCGCCCATAATTGACAGACAGTTACGTCGTATTTGTTCAGCAAAATTGACTAGGCTTTTCAAGTTCTTATCTGGTTGCTGACTAAAATATCCCTTTAGAGAATTAATAATTACAAGAGTTTTTTCATATTTGGATACATTTAGACTACTCTTATAAATAATCTGTCTAACAGAGTCAATAGTTTCATAGAATGGATATATGAGAACCACTTCATTGTTCTCTTCAATTTGCTTTATTGTGTAATTAGAATATAATTCTCTTAGCGTAAATATATTTGGATAAATTATTATATGATGCAGGCCATATTCTGCGTATTCTCAAGTAAGAAACTAACGGAATATTATCAAATATTGTAAGCCGGTTAACCTTTATTGTAATTATCTTTTCAGTAGTTATTATGTTTATTACTTGGGGGAAGTAACAATATTAGCAGTGTGATGAGATTTACTGTAATATACTGATAGAAGTCATATGAATATAAAAATCCCTTGTTTATCTTGATGGCATGTACGAGACCACATAAAGTAAAGAAGTTTACTACCTTTATATCCTATAAATTATGTAGTATTGTATGATATTTGACAAATTGGATGTTAGAAGAGAAAGTCAGTCTAAATCGATTCAGATAATGATGCTGGCATTTGCAGTTACAGCTATGCTCTTATGTGCAACATCTTTTCAAGGAGTGTCCGCTCAAAATCAGTCATCTACAAATAGTAGCAATAGTAACAATAGTAGCAATAGTGCAAACCTGAGTGCTTCTGGTAAAACTGTGGTAATTCCACAAGGGAATAAAGCAACAATAACAACAGGTCCCACAGCAGCTAGTCAGACGAATAACTCACAGGGTAATAATCGAACTGGCTTTACTTCAGTTTCAAACTTGGTAGTAAAAGATAAGACATTTCCGATAAAATACAATATGACTAAAGGCAAACTTTTAGGAATTGTTGGTGATAAAGATAAGACAACTCTGGTATTCATATTGGGCGGTACCTCAGACAATGGGAAATTAAGCCTAGAGATTCCAAGAAATGTCTTAGATGCAAAAAGTCAGGGGAATACTGACACGAAATATAATGTGCGAATTGATAACAAGGGGGTAGACTACAAAGAGCTTGCTACTAATCTTAATGCTAGAATATTACAAATTGGGTTTAACAAAGATGACAGAGTACTGGAAATAGCAGGTACACAGATGGCGTCGTAATCCTGACCAACTAATAATCAAGAATTGCATCACAAAGGTTCATTGCGACGTAAATTCCCATGCAATGATGTCAGAAGAACAGTACGCTGGCACTTTGGTCATTATAGCATACAACTGCGCTAAACTTAGAAAATGCAAATTATGGGTACAATGACTAATTGAAAAGAGACTTGCAATAATCTACAGGTCGAAAAATTACCATGAAGAGATCTTGGAAGAATAGACATCAGACTGAAAAGAATTCAACAGCAAGTAATGCTGATTTGCTTCTGAGAACTCGAATATCTTTTCTTATTACTACTAGTTTAGTTATAGTATTCGCTGTTAGCTACGGCTACTTAGAATATTATTATATAAACGATCCAATACAAGGCAAGACGGCCAATCTTACAGTAAAGTCTGGCACTCATCGTGTTGCTACTCCTATAGTAGCCGGACTCTATTCCTATCATATATTTCCCATGATCATAATCTTCATATTGGTTGGGTTTGGCCCATTCTTCGATAGTATCAGCTTTAACATACTTGGGAAACATGAAAGGAGAAAAGCTGCATCTTTAGGTTTTGCAAATGTACTATCAGCTATCATGGTAGAAGATTTTACATGGTTTTTTTATAGATGGTGGCTACCTCTTGATAACGATCCCAAGAAAGGACTATTGATGCAAGCATCAGACTGGACTACGAAGAATCTTAGTGGGTTGCATGTACCTCATATTGATTTGATAGGAAGCTTCGTCATACCCTATTGGTACATTATTGTTATTGTCATTGCAGGTATCTTTTACTATTTCGCCTTTAAAAAGTCTGCAAAGTGATTATGACAAAAGGTTTTTAATACGCCATAGGAAAACAACGCTGATCTATAACAATCTGTGGTGTATTTTTTTCGAGTCATATTGATAAGACTGTAGCAAGTACTAGCAGATCGTAATGTGTAGCTATTGATTTGCATTGATGAATGGATGTTACGTCTGATTATAAAATAAAATAAATTAAATTAAATAAAAATCTATTACTAATCGTGTATAGAATACATGTTTATATACCTGATTTGACCAATATCGTGGTGTATCCTGAAGACAGAAACACTCACTAGTTTAATATATTTAGTTCTAATCCATATGCTACTGCGCGTACATCGGACGATCCATTACCCACTTCACGATTCAATGTGGCACCAATCCAGGCAATCTTATAAACTTAAAGATGCAATAAAACAAACTGATAGATAGTGAACCGAAGGTGTCACGACTATTTATTCTAGGACGGCGAGGATTTGCTAATTTTGATTCAAAATGGTCCTGGGAGCACGCCATCTTCATGAAGCAAAAGTACATGACTTTTTAATATATAGTGACCCAGGGTTGTCTACAATTTCCAGTAAAGCTCTAGTCATCTGTTCCGAATTAAAGAAAATTCGACAGCATTTTTGAAATAGCGGCAAGTCAGAAATTTGAGGGTTGGCTAAGTGTGGATAAGATGTCACTTAAAAATTGATACTGTAGACTTCTTAATACTTCCTCTATTATAATCAAACGAATTTTCTCAAGAAAAGGAATTTATTTATTTTATAATTCGAAGTGGGTGAGTAGTTTCTTAAGCAATGACTGCATGACATTAACATGATAAATCGATATGCCGGCCGCTCAGGTGTAATTGAACATAAGAATCCGAAGAATGGAAATCAAAGAAAGGTGCAAGATAGAGATAGCATAAATCACCTTGAGGTTTTTATGAATGGTCGTTGGATTCATGATAACAAATGCAGGGAATTTACCAATAAGGAATGTAATAAGATTAAACGTTAGTCAATTGTTAGTTAACATCCTATTGGTAATACTGATTATAAACTATAAACTATCTATCCTAACTTGATTGAACTGATAGAACTTGTATTTGTTAGTGTAATAATAATAATCA
>DATBGR010000378.1:0-9949 GCA_036557905.1 Nitrososphaeraceae archaeon
TATGATTTCAGTGCCATGCTGAATTTCAGGTATGACGCCAAGGTTGTTGAAAAAGATGAGATAGATCCAGACTGAACAGACAACATAATATTAATCGATGTAGTCCTATAAAACGACACACTAGTGAAGCGGGTTCGGTGGTTCTCGCACTAATAGCAGTTCTAAAAAGAAACTCAATAATATTAGCATAGACCTAGCTATTAAGTTTTCTGTCGAATAAATAGAACCTTCGATCGGTTCATATCAAGTTTCAGATGTATGAAGCAAGTCGTATATTGAATTCTTGCCTTAGCATCATAATTTCCAAAAAATATAAAGCTAAATTAGTAGAAATACTATTAACAAAAAATGAATAATTCAACGATACCGCCTGCTACACCTAAAGTTATTCAGACTAATAGTATTAAAGATCACGAAGAACATGTTTCAATAACTGAAAAAATAAATCTTACCAAGAAGCAATATCAAGTATTAAATATTATTTGTAATACATATGGCGAGTCGATTTCGCAATATCTAGAAGAAGCACTAGTCGAAGCAATGAGATACGATATAGAAGAAGGTAATTTTTGTGAGGCTCTACTTGAGAAGATAAATAGCGACGATAAAACTGAGAATAATTCTCCTCGGTCCAGTCCCGGTTCTCTGGCTCCTGATTTGATGAAAAGTAACCTGGGCCTGCTTAAAAAGCTGCAGATGCAAATATAGTAGTTACATAAGATTTTGTAAAAATGGCAAAGAATCTTATGTAACTAGACATACAAATCTCTGATAGTAGATATCTACGTATCTCCTGGTCATATTAGCATTCTGCACTAGATACATATCTACAATATCTGATCGTTGTTATTACAGTTGTTATTCAATACTTCATTCTTGGTAAGTGGTCACCAATGTATTTTTTCTTCAATTTCTTACTTTCAGAATCTTTCCAGTAAACGTAATAATAAGGACCATGCCGGTCGTGGTAGCAATTAGCCTTTTTACATCTAACATACTCTTTTCTTATTGTTGAGTTCCCAGGAATTGACTTGAATCTGTTAGCACAAGCCAACTGTCTTGATTTTATTTTATTTATGAATTTGGTTGATTTTTCAATTGTCTTATTAGCATTTGTAAGGACTTTTTGTAATGTACGTTTGTGTCCAAAAAGAGGTTTACGCCAATCAAATGATTGCTTCTCGCTATCGTCCCTATATAGACGTGCTAATTCACTAAAATATGATTGCGAATTTGATTTATCTCCATTACTGTTGTTGCTAGGGACATTATGATATCTGCCTAACCTCTTGGTTTGATCATGAATTAACAGACTCTTGCTTTCTTTAGAGAGTTAACGTCAGAACCTACACTGGGCCTGCATAAAAAAGTGGTTATATAAACATGGTAAGAAATGAGATATATGAGTCAGATATTTGATCATACCTGAACCTCATTATATCAAATCATTTCTTTGACTTCCTGCAGTAGGATCATCTCCGTTTCCTAAACCTTGTATTATACTCTGTTCTTGCAAGAAACAATAACTGGACGATTATTTGAGGTCCTAAGTATCGGCTAGTAACAAACTAAGAGGAATTTTATTTTCATATCCATTTTGTCAAAAGTTCTATTTTTCGCTACTTTGTTTCTTATTGCCAATCACGTTTGGTATTCAGTCTGTTTCACATTGATATTACCAAATTTGAGCCTAGACTAGATTCTCATACGCCCTTGATACCTTGTGCAACAAGTACAGAATAACATCCTAAACCACACTGTTCACAGATAGGTTTCAGTCCTTTACTATCAGCACTACCTATACAACAAGGCTGTTTTAGTCGCCCCAAATGATCCAAAGAAAGTATAGCCCAATAAGGACAATTGATTGGTGTTGTACCTATACCGCCCCAATTGCCTTTCATAAGACTTAACTGTTTCTCTCCGTTGATAACAAATGATGGATATTCTTTCCTCAACTCAATAAGCTTATCTACTACTTGGTTTCGAATATGTCCAAACTCCAACCACAATGGATCTCCCTTTATGAATGGAGTGTGGAACTGGAAGCCGATCTTACTTACCTTCCCATACCATTCCTTAACCAAGTCCTCAACACTGGAATAATTTAAGGTATTAATAGTCATAGCAATCCAGATATTTTTCCATAATGGTTTGCCATTACGCTGTGGTCCCGACGAGATATAGTTTAAGATATTTTGCTTGGTTGTTGAATAGGATCCTTTCCCCCTAATCTTATCGTGTATCTCTTCAGTCCCATCCAGGGAAACCCAGTATAAATATAATTTTTCAAATCTTTTTAGAGGAGATGTTCCGTTTGTCACAACGCATACTCTTTTGGGCATTTCCTGGCAGAATACCTCTATGATATCTGGACGCAAAGTTGGCTCGCCTCCCACCAGCGTGACAATAAAAATTTTTTGTTTTTTAAAGATATTAGCGATTATTTTCTTCCAGTCTTCTGCACTTAGATCTTGTGAATCATTTTTTCTATTCAACCACCAGTAACAATGACTACAATGCAAATTACAGACGTTATTAACGTCTACTGAGCCGCATATAACAGGTTTTGACTTTAGCAATTTAATTGAAGCATATTTTTTGAATATGCTAATGTAAAATGGTAATTCATGTATGATTTCAGTTATGCCACGGCCGTAAAGGATGTCCACCATTACTTTATCTTTTGCCTCCTCCTCATATAGGTAGATGGTATATTGATAATAGATAAGCATTGATGTAAGACAACACACACTTACACCATATACTTCCTATTAATGAACTAATGATCAGCGCTTAGTTGATTTATCGAGCAAAGAAAATAACCTTAACAAAATGAATAAAGATAGTCTTGTGCAAAAGTAATCACAAACTTCTGGTACGTCTTATCCTATCAAGATAGTCGGTTATACTAATTGAGTTGGGGAATCTTTATGTTAAGTTCTTTACATCTGTTTCTCAAAGTTACTTCTGTTACTCCAGAGGCAGAGGCAACATCTGACTGTCTCCTATGCTCATCGCTGCGTATTAATGACAGGTATAAAATAGCTCCCGCTAATCCCATAGGATCTTTTCCTGCCGCAATACCGCTTGTTATTACATCGTGCATATAATTTACAGCATGTCTTTTTGTTTTCTCGCTTATCTCCATTTTATTTGCTATCTTTGCAATACACTTTATTGGATCTACCATCGGAACTTTTAAATCTAGATTCCAAACTATCTGTCTATATGCTTTTGAGATCCCCTTGTATGATACATTGCTAAGAGACGCTACCTCTGCTAATGTTCTTGGAACTCCAGCCTCCCTAGAAGCAACATAGATAGATGCTGCTACTGCCGCAGATATTGTTCTTCCCCTAACCATCTTCAGTTGCTGCACTTTTCTATAGATATAGGCTGCCTTTTCTATTACATTACTTGGCAACCCTAGCTTCCCTTTTAGTGTGTCAAGCTTCTGAAACGCATTTTTGAGATTTCTATCCGTTGGTGAGCGAACTTGAATTCTATAGTCCCATGTTCTTAATCTTTGCATCATAGAACTCATTGAATTGTCCAGTGCATGTCCACTAGCATCCTTATCTGGTCTTCCAATTACTGTGGAAAGCCCTCCATCATGACGTGTTAATGTCATGGGCATTCCCACTCTACTTCTCTCTCTCGTTTGACTAGCATCAAATGCACGCCACTCTGGGGTAACCTGCTGTGATGACTTTTCATTACTAATGACGATACCACAATTTGTACAAATCGTCTCGCCAGACTCTGTGTCTGTAATTATATCCCAAAATTTATAACATGCTTTACATACTAACTCGTTTGGTAACATTACATATATATACACCTTGCCTGCTTAATAGGCTTTAAATTGCGGCTATATTAACAAATCCTGCGGAACATTGTGGCTAATTACAAAATATATAGGCTTCAAACTTTGAATATCTTGCCATATTTGATAAATAAAGGCAAGATGATCAAAATCGTATCAGGACACGAATCATATGGAGGGTTATCTGATTGGTTAGATAAACTAGGACAACTCATGGAGACAGGATTATATTATCTTAAATCCATATTTTTAGAATTTTTACTGGGTGTCTTTAGAACTAATCTCGAACCCAACAGGCATTCCTTGATGTGAAATATGCAAATTTTTGTGTTCTATATATTGAGAGTCTGAACATTTCCAGGCCCAAATCAGCATAATGGTTGTTTGGTGCTACGATTGCTTGGTTTAGTCTGTGACGTTGCTCTTCTCTGACTCTCTTCAGAAATCTAGCCCATTTTTTATCTCTGGAACCCTGTCTCTGTATCTTACCAAAATTTTTTTTTATGGTCCTATCTCCAATGAATCTTATGCAGAGAAAATTCGTTGTAGCTATTGAAGGCGATTTTATTCCAACAAGTTGACTTTATACCATGCTCATATTGTTATTTGCAAAAAAACTATATGCCAAATCCTGAAACCAAGCACTATCTCACATTTTGATATCGTATGATGAAAATAGAATAAATCTGAATCTAAGCTCTACATGCAACAAATAGCGCAATAAGCAATGCCTTATTATGACAAGTTTCAATTATATTTAGGAATTCATCGTATATTCAATATAATGGTCTATTCTGACTGAATATGTTACATGGTATTTCCTATTGTCCTAAACTCTTTTTAGATAGAATCCCAAAAAAGAAAAGGATGTCAATTCCTACAAGAGAGATTAAGGACTATGGCATCTTAGTATATGTAAGTCCTGAGGGTTATCAGACAAATAGATCGCAAATCTCACTATATGGTGCTGATGGTAAGACCATTGCATTTTTGAGGTTCAATGACCCAGGAATGTTCTTTGAAAATGATTCACTCCTCGGAGACATAATTCTAATGCATCTACCGAGTTCTATTTTTCAAAGTGTATTAGATATACTTAGGAATGAAAGTCCAGTTTACATATACTGGGCCCAAAATAGGGGATTTCTTTCTACATCAAGTGAACCAGTGGGAGAAGGAGAAGGTTATGATTTGAGAACTTAACTTTCCTTTAAATACATGATAGGTGGGACTTTATAAAGAAAATGTATGGCAATATTAAGTTGCGTCATTGACTTTGTAAATGCTTTAGGATCAAGCGCAAAGGCAACATCTTGATATTTGATCAAGAACAGCTCATAAAGATTGGCAGATCCTTTGACTTAGAGACTTCCTGAACCTCGACTAATTTTTAGACGAAGTCATGCCTGCAATAATATGTATTCTATTATTGATGCTTTGTATCTCGGCTGAACATTACTGCTATTTTAGCCGAATGCTAAACCCTATTTAGTCATTGTCTGAATACCATTTCCTTGTCTGGTCATCACTATCTTTCAGTTCACTTTCTGTTAGAAATGTCCTAGACTTATAGAAATTATCGGGAAAATATTCTTGTGCGAGGCATTACTCGCATGGCGACACAGAAGTAAATATCAACAATAGCAGTGTTCCATAAAATGTAATCAATATTTGCAGGCAAGGTTAATAATAGCCAGATGGCGAAAAAAAGAACCACTAAAACGAGAACAAAAGTAATGCTCCCACATTCACAAAAAGCAAAGGAAAAAGACTTTCATCTAATAAGAAGCTTACTCTAACTTAAATGAAGCTTTAGCCATCGAAAATGCTGCAGTACAAAGACTCCAGTCACGAATTAAACAGACCACGATAGAAAATGTAAGACAACGACTTCAATTGCACTTAGAAGAGACAAAAGGGCAGCAGGAAAGATTAAAGCAATTGATTTCAGATCTTGGTAATGGTCAAAAAAATGCATTTACAAAGGATAAAGCACAATTGCCAATTCCTACTCCTCCCAAATCATTAACAACCATATTCGGAAGAATGATGACCAATGCAGAGTCAGAGCTAAGCGCAGTTAGGGAGTATGCAATAGTAGAGAATGCTGAGATTATACTCTATGATATGCTTACGCATTTAGCAGAGAGAATGAATGCAACTAATGCAATTGATATTCTTTTACAAAGCCTATCAGAAGAAAGATCTATGGCTGATTGGATTAAAACAAATATGCCTGATATGGTTGCACAACTTTGGCCTGAAATTGAGGCTTCTAACACTACGGTAAAAGGAGAATAATTTAACCAGTATAACAGAAGTTATTCTATTACGAACCTCTCCAAGACTGCAACAGCTGTGTAATAGCAGAATTCTATTTACTACAAACATAATTGCTGTTTTTTGCTACAGCTGTCACCATATCGAGAGAAAAGAGAGAAAATTGGAAGCAAGACAGATACATTATCCAAGGAAAGTCATGGTTCGTACTTGAATTCTAGCTATGTGTATATGGACATTAAGGATCTTTTCTTTTGATCCATTTTTGACGATAGTAGAGGTAATTGGTAATTGGATATCTGTTTCATTTGTAGTAGTAATTGTGAATAAGTTCAGTCCATCTTAACGAACATTTCTATAAGTGGTCCTTTCAACAAATAATAAGTTACACTTGCCTCAACTTTTCAAAAAATAAGCGGTTATTGGAGTAACTGAAAAGATTCATTCATAAAGTCATAGTTCTAACCCTAAAATATCTCTTCGGAATCTTCCAAGTGCAGGATGTCGTTCATAAAGTTTTGTTCTATCTATAGAGAGACCGTTCCGTCGTTCTTTACGTGAAACAAAATTACTCTCCTGATGATATGTTTTGGAATTACTTTCCGGAACTAACTTTGTACCTATTTCAAAGAGACGCTGTCCGAAATCTATGTCCTCGTAACCATAATTACCATTGAAAGTTTCATCCCACAGTCCCACATCAATGGCATCTTTACGCCAATATGCCACATTTCCTCCATGAAAATAATTGCTTGGGAAAGGGTCAATCTTTAGTTCTTTAAGTTCTGGAATTCTTTTGTCTTTGCGAGAACCAATCAAATTATTCGAAACACTGTGGATATCTGGGAGTGATATTATCAACGTGAAGTTGCGAACTATATCTGCAGGTTGTATATTACTAGCTTCTGCAAATTTCTTAGGTCCAATCGTCGCAATTTTAGTTGATTTATGAAACCAGACCATGTGTGATTCTAGAAAGCTTGGAGGGCATATCATATCCGCATCAAGAGAGACGATAACATCATTCCCAGCTAGATTTATCCCAGCATTTCTAGAGCTTGCGGCCCCCAGCCATTGCTATAGAGTGTTACCAATTTCATATCTATTTCTCTTTCATATTGTTCAGTGATGAATTTCGCATCGGCATGGTTGGCATCAGCTGTTATAATAACCTCAATTCGATCTTTAGGGTAGGTTTAATGAGTTAGACTTGTGACAGTCTTTGCAAGTATATCAAGCCTAGCGTGAAAGGGGACAATCACGCTAAGAGATAACTCATGCTTACGTGGCTCTGTTTTCATTTTATGCTCAATGTCCGTATAGTCATTCAATAATCCCAATTATAGATAAACCTCCCCGATACAAATATATCAATAATTCATAAAAACTATAAACATTACGTGTGTATGTGACCCTAGACTATTGATAAGAATAAAATATTATGTGTCTGCATCAATGGCATTGTCCAATTGATGGGTTATGATTCCATATTACAAGGTCAATGCCGCAAATAATCGGCTAGAGTTATGCAATTTAATTCCCATTTGTAAATTTTCAAAGCCATCAGTTTCTTTTCCTAACAGAAGAAAGCGTTATTTATAGGTCAGCAAAAGTACAATGAGACTTGAAATTTGAAATTCATACGGCACGCCTAGGTACCATATCTTGTTCATGCTCAATTTTCATAGTGTTACCATGATGCAAATAACCAACTGTTACATAGAAAGGAATATTCTCATCTGAACAATCTAGTACTGTTCTTACACATCGCATTAGCACTGCTTGTTCAGTAGCGTACTTTACTAGCTTGAATCCAATGCCTCTCCTCTGATAACCTGCCCTCATATCCACTGTTTCGTCGTCTTAAGACACCTACCACATTTAAAAATTATTTATTAAATTGGTCATACCGTTATAGCAATCTCTACAAGCAAGGGAATTATTAATTGGTGGGGATTCTTCTTTGCCGGATAATTCGCATTTCATCTAGTTCTTTCTTCGAATTTAGTACAATCACACGTCTTATCGTCGTCATCATCACTATACCAACATCTTTCACTTGAATAGACCATTATATGATGAGTACGTTCATGCCCACAATTATTACAAATCATTTTTTATCCTTCTTCCTCATATATTTCAGGACGGGATAAATACCGTATGATTATGGCAAGAATAAGACCCAGCCTCACTGCCGTGGTAGCACCAATTGGAAATATTATAACTTTTTACATAGTAATTTTCTGTGATTCTGTCTCCCCAATTCTATTCATGGGAAAGTAAGAATTGCTGCTAGTGTGTTAAATCTATAACATCTATTGCACCACTAACAGTATTTTTCCTCTGTCAATGGTAACTTTTGCTTCTATCCGTGTTATATCCTTATAATTTCTTAGACTGTTGGATAGATAATTGCCTCTCATTCACAAACACTGCATTTGATAATCTGTTCGTCTTTATTTAATCTATTCAACAATAAACAGTAGATTGTCTCTAAAGAATCTATGTAACTAGTTGATTTTTATCCATACATTTAGAAACTATTATTGTAGCTTTATTATCTCGTCCCATGTTCCAGTAGTCGATAACATATAGTATTTGATTGCATCACTAGATTCAAACTGTATGACATCTCCGGCAGATATTTGAGTCTGAAATAACTTGTTTAAGAATTGTAGAAAACTAGGTCCTGCTACTATGCTCCTTGCTTCCTTTTCAACAGGTTTACTGTAATATTTTTGTAGCGTGTCATTTAGTCCCAATTTACCTATTTCCTCCCCAAGGGTAGCCAATTCAGCAAATGTCGAATTTCTCTTGTAGACTCTTAGTATTGCCATTATAAAATATTCACACGTTCATTATTTTTTAAGCGAGTGAGCAATATAACTATTACCTTAATAGTGTATAGAATAGTCATATTTAAAATCTTATCCTTAAGCCTAAATAAATTATTTAACGATTGGAATAATGTGATTTGCAAGATCTTCATAAGAATGCATAGTTGATTATAACTCAATGTAAAGCTCTAATATATGCAGGAAGGGAATTTGACGAATGAATAAAGGACTATGTTATTCAAGCTCCATTAAGGTGAGTTCTATTCTTTTGCTCAAAGGTTTGCTGTAAAAACTGTCATAACATACTTGGAAAGGCAGCTGAATAGCAGGACTTGGTTGGATGATTTAGTAAAGCAATTATGGCCAATTAGTTGTAGCTTATCTTTTACGCTCTGGTAAATCAAACTACTTATTCAACCTCATTGAAGGTTTGACAATTTGGGCATTGAAATACTGCATCTGAGGCTATTTGACTTCGAGAAACACTTCGAGCTATAACATTATCACATCTACCACAAATATAATCTAAATCACCTTCCCCCACCACGAATGGTTCAATTTTACGTTCATTCTTTTTATAAATTGGCCTTGTACCTTCTTGAGGTTCTGATATAATTCTACAGTTAATTCTGACCAACTATTCTTATCTTTAGTTTAAGCACTCTATTTATTTAGTATTCTGTTCATCTTTGGGTATAAAGTCCACAACAAATATAGAGTATTATTCTCAGCTACATTCTCTGAAAATGAGTCGAACAAAAGATCTAAATATGTTTCAGTGACCACGCTTGAGTGGCTAGGCGAATTGTTGTATATCTATTCAATAGGCGCTGCTGTAGCAAACCTACTACCTACCTGTTCAACCTTAACCTTTACTGTATCATGCCCTATTTTCCGTTCTTAACAAAGACTACAAATCCTTGTATTCTAGCGGTACCATCGCCTCTACTACCTGTTTCCGTAATCTTTATGTCGTATTCCTTGCCTACCTCAACAGGTTTTG
>DATBGR010000379.1:0-7932 GCA_036557905.1 Nitrososphaeraceae archaeon
AAATCAGGTGGGGAGGTAGTAGAATCATCAAATGAAAAACACAATGCAGAGTGACGAGAGCACATTTAGACGTATAATAAAGGCCATTTCGAGGTATATACCGCAGGTAGAAAAACCCAAGAAAAAGATAACGCTGAATGAAAAATTCGTTTGGAGTGGGATTGCTCTTTTTGCTTATTTGATAATGGGACAGATACCACTTTATGGTGTCACAAATGATCCCAAATTTGACTTTCTAGCATTTGCTAGAGTAATTTTTGCTGCTCAGCAAGGAACTTTACTGGAGCTAGGTATTGGACCTATAGTTACAGCCGGACTGTTGATGCAGCTTTTGAAAGGTTCTGAACTTATCAAGCTAAACTTTAAGAATGCTGACGATCGGTCGCTGTTTACTTCGGCTACAAAGATTGTTACTATAATTGTCATTGTTGCAGAAGGCTCATTATATGGCACAAGTGTGTATGGGCATTTGGTTGCACGGCCCGAGTTTATTGCGATCGTGGTTGCCCAACTTGTTAGTGCTAGTCTGATCGTTATGCTGCTCGACGAATTAGTTCAGAAAGGATGGGGACTCGGTTCTGGAATCAGTCTCTTCATTATGGCAGGGGTTGCTCAGGGTATACTATGGGCGATCTTTAGCCCGGTACCTGCGCAGGACGGACCGGTAGGTGTCATTCCGTTTACTATAGATTCTATAGCTAATGGACACTTTGGTGATGCATTCTTTAGGTCAGGACAGCTGCCAAGCATATTTGGGTTGATTGTTACCGCACTGGTACTGTTGATTCTGGTCTACGTTCAGGGGATTCACATAGATATACCTATAGTATCGACAAAGTATAGGGGATTTACTGCAGTTTATCCCATAAAGCTGCTTTATACCTCGAATATTCCTGTGATACTGGCCTCTGCGCTGCTTGCCAACGCGGTGTTTATGGGGCAGATGCTATGGGCTAACTATAATCCACAAAATGATAATGCTGTTTTTAACTATATTGCGCAGTATGATCCGTCCAACCCAAGAAGCCCAACCGGCGGACTATTGTATTATGTGACTTCACCAAACAGTTTAGATACCGCTTCTCAGGACCCGTTAAGGGCAGTTGTATATATACTGTTTATGACAACAATTGTTACGCTTTTCGGTAAGCTATGGGTAGAGCTAGGTGGTCTGTCACCCAAGTCTGCCGCTAAGAACTTGCTCGATGCTGATGTTCAGGTGCCTGGATTCAGAAGATCTGAAAGTTCAGTGGAAGTGCTGCTTGCCAAATACATCCCATCGGTGACGATCGTAGGAGGAATTGTCATCGGCCTACTTGCATCTGCGTCTAATGTATTGAATGTCTTTGGCTCTGGTATTGGGATACTATTGATGGTCGATATACTTGTAAACTATTATAACTTGCTGGTCAAGGAACAGGTAGACGTTCACATGCCTAAATTGGCGGCCCTTCTTGGCAGAAAGTAACACTAGTGGAAATCGCGACCATTTACCACAAAAGCGCATTGTGGTCGTAGGCATCCCAGGCATAGGCAAGACTACGGTTATTTCTAGAGCTTCCGAACTCCTACGTCAAGCCAACAAGAATACAGAGATTGTAGTATTTGGAACCTTGATGTTCGAAGAATCAAAGAAATTGGGCGTAAGAAATAGAGACGAACTGCGCAATTTATCGATAACTCAGCAAAGGACTCTACAGGAAATGGCCGCTCAAAAAATACATGGCATGCGGGCCGACGTGCTGCTAATAGATACCCATCTTTTTATAAAAACCGCGGAAGGCTTCTATCCTGGCGTTCCAATGCATTTGATAAACGCTCTACGACCTACACACTTTGTAATGATAGCAGCAGATGCACAAGAGATATTAAATCGAAGGAACAGCGACAAGACAAGACAGCGCGATCTTGCAACAGTAAAGGAAATAGAGACTGAATTAGAAATCTCAAAAATCGTAGTTTCATGTTGCTCTGTCATTAGTGGCTCACCATTTATGATAGTTATAAACAAGGAAAATGACATGGATACTGCAGCCGCCGCAATTGCCAGTGTGATAGGAAGATAGCGGTAGTCTGTTAGTCAAGTATATGGATAGATTGTTAGGCACATGGATGAATGAATTGATGTATGGGTGAACGAATTAATGAATTAATGAATGTATGAATGAATTAACGAACGAGCCGAAGGACGGGCTGACGAATTAGACAAATAGAAAGGTAGATTGATAAATAGATAAGTATACATAGATATTCTAAAAAAGAGAGATTTAGGAGAGTGTGATTTCGATAATGTACTTTGATATTGGTTACAACCTTAATAACCTGATAATGCAGCTACCTGGGCTTGCTCCCCATTACACTAAACACCCTATATTTCCCGATATGCTTTCTGCGGCTATTGTAGCATCACTTATCTCTATAGGCCTGAACTTTGCGATCGCTATGCTCAGAAAAAAGACTACCGATATTCCTAAGATGAATAGGATAATGAAAGAAACAAACGAATGGCGAAAACAATATACGGATGCTATCAGGAAAAAAGACAAGCCTAGAATCGAGGAGCTAAAGAAAAAACAGGCTTATGTGAACAAGATGAGTATGGAAATGCAGCAGCAACAGATGCGTCCTATGCTCATCTATATGGTGCCATCATTTTTGCTATGGATTATTGTATTTCCGACTATTTTTGGTCAGACTACAGCCCTGTCACCAATTCACATTCCCTGGATAATGTGTTCAGAGCAGAACGTCCAAACAGACAATCATCTATTAAAGACTGGCGAGCACAAGGGACCTTGTCTTGTAGCGGGAGAAGTGTTTTTGTGGGGATGGTTTCTAATCACCTCGTTTGCATGTAGTGGCATTATCTCTAAAGTCACCAAGACCGGAATGCCAAGCATCACCGGAAGTTGAAAAACCAGAATAGAACTAACTTGGGAATAGTCATTGCCGGACTTCCTGCTGTAGGCAAGACCACAATAGCACAAGAACTTGCAAATGAATTTAATTTCAATTTGTATAATGGTGGCGATATTCTAAAGATGCTGGCAAGTGAAAAGGGGTATGAGACTTCGGGCAACGACTGGTGGGACACTATTGAAGCAAAGAGATTCATGTCCGAACGAAGGTCCAATCCACTTTTCGATAAAGAGGTGGATCAAAAACTAGTAGAACTGGTAAAGAATGGAAATGTCGTTATAACGTCCTATACCTTGCCCTGGCTTGCACCTCAGTCACTAAAGTTTTGGCTCAGGGGCTCACTGCCCAATAGGGCAAAGAGGATGGCCAATCGTGACAAGATTGCCGTAGATGCAGCTGTAGAAATCATCCAGGAAAGAGATAATGAAAATACAGGAATTTACAGAAAGCTCTATGGGATTGAATTCGGGTCGGATCTTTCGGTATTTGATTTTATATTAAATACTGACCTACTATGTCTAAAGTCCTTAATAGAGATTTCAAAATCGATTATAAGGGAGATTGTGACTGTAACTTAATCTTATTGTAGCGTAGGGGCAGTGTAATCCAATAAACTGCAAAGCTAAAGATAACAGCTACAACAACAATGCCAATTATGTTGATAGTTGCTGCTTAGCGATAGTAAAAGGAAATGTGCTGCGAGAGGATTATTAGAAAATGCCAATAGCGAACACTAAATAAATTTGTGAATGAGATAGCGACACACTCACAACTGCCTATACAAGATGAGTTAACACAATTTAAGAAACCTTTAAATCCAATTCAATTAATCGATCATGATAGGACAGATTATGACTACTATAAATAAAACCATGGAAATAAACGCGCCTATAAGTGAGGTTTTTACATATTTTGCAAGACCAGAACACATGGCTGATCAGTTTCCAGAGAATATGGGTTTGAACATCTTACCTATTGAGGTTAAAAACGGTTTCGGTGTAGGAACAATTTTCAGAATTAATGGAGATTTTGATGGTAAAAGGCTAGAATGGGATTGTGAAACAATCGAATATATCCCTCATCGCAAGATTGTCGCAAAAATGATTGAAGGCCCATTCAAACGCTGGGTTATAACTGTCGAGTTTGAAGAGATCTCAGAAAAAAAATCCCGAACCGGCATAACAGTTGATTATGATATGCCGATGGGCCCCTTGGGTGGATTCATGGACAAGGTAAAGCTGAAAAAGGTTGCAGAGCGGGGCATTGAAAACGGCCTGTATAGAGTCAAAGCGTTGCTGGAAGGAACCGGCTCTATCCCGGTATACATCACTCTTGACGCCTACAGACGGATATTAAAAGAAAAGGAACGCCGAAATTGCTCAGTTTCTGACGCGATTATAGCTCTGGCCAAGGAAAAGCAGTCTGAAGAAGCAGTTCCCCATATTTAACTCTCATCTTTTATATTCCTAGTTTCGTTTAAATATCTCTGTCCTTCTCCATGTTTTTTGTTGGGTTCGTAGCTCAGCCAGGTAGAGCGTCTGGCTCTTAACCAGTCATAAAATCAAAGCATATCCGACATAAGATTGAACAAGATAGCTTTATTTTGGGTTAAAATGTCGTGGGTCCGAATCCCACCGAACCCGCTTCACTAGTGTATCGATTTTTATAATTACAGGAGCTAAATATTATGATATCTGTTCAGTCTAGAGCTGTCGAATCTTTTCCAGCATCGAATCGAATCTAATCGACTAATCACATGATCCAAGATTGGCATAATGTCTAGAAAACGTTTCCACTACACAGCATCTTATATTAACGTCAGCAGAAAAAAAGTATTTTATCAGTCAATTGTAATACAGCTAGCTACCATTGATTTGTGGTCTGATAGCAAGAAGATTTTTGCCTCTGATGCAGTCAATCCAAGCACTAGTCAATGTAGAGGCGTAAATACGAAGTCCTGCAACGTATGGATCCGCTCTTGTGATAATATTTCATTTGCAAAGATTAGGACTTCGCGCGTATTACACCTTAACATTGTATGGCGAGTCTTGGAGGGCTTCTGTGTCGCCATAGATCAGCAAAAGAGGGAATACACAGTACATTCCAATGTGCCAATAATTGGCAATTTGCGAGAGTGTAATGTTATATTATTACTCAGCTATACACAATGACAATAGAATTTTATGGATTGATTTCAGCATGTTCGCCAGCGTACAACAAAACTAAACAGACTGCAGTCGCAGAATACATACAAGGGAAAAAGTGAAACAATTGGGCATATATTTCGATGGAAAGGGTAAGTTTCCGCAGAAGGAGATAGACGACAGGCAAAAATCTGGCAACCAGTATTGAAATGGTCTAACGCCAATGCACTATCCCAAATGCTTGATATTCATTATATGATCAACATTTGAGACAAAAATCATTCCATCTCCATGTTCACCACTCTTCCCGGATCTTGCAGATTCTATTATAGCCTCTACGACTTCTTTGACTTGGGAATCAGGAAGGATTAGTTCAAATTTGGATCTTTGGATTAAGTCATAAGATACAGGTTGACCTCTCCACTGGAGGTGAAGCTCTCTAGTCTTGCTCCAACCCATGACAGTTGATATGGTCATTCCTGCAACTCCCAAATCCCTTAGACGCTCCTTTACACGAGGCATCCTCTCTGCTCTTACGATTGCGTCTATCTTTTTCAATGTGACTTATTCCGAGGAATTAGTTTAAATTCATTTATTAGATGCGTCACACAAAAGGTAATTGAATGACCGGCTCCGAACTAAACGATCTCTGCAACCAAATTATCCAATCCGATGACTCCATAAGATTTGTAGGTATCGCAGACAAATATGGCAAGCAAGTAGCTGTCAAATATCGAGACGGTGTTGTTCCTTACTTGAATCAGAAAGAGTCAGAGATATACTCCATTGATACTGTAATGAGAATGAATAGTAGGATGGAAATGGAGTCGAAGCTCGGTAAGGTGATTTATTCCTTCACACTATATGAAAACCTTAAACGTGCCACTATATACATTGGAAATAATGATTATCCAATACTAATGGCATCCTTCGATACTCGTTCGGATCATGACAACATCATACTAAATAAAATATTGCCTATTGTGAAAGCGAAGAGAATCTCTTGATTCCTCGTGTCTCTGATGACTATCTTCTTGAATAGTAACTCATTTGAACCAGATTACGCCTTCTAGTCTTATTATGATTCATAATAAATCTATCAACGAGTTCTTTAGTTGGGACTTGTGCTCTGGATTTATGTTGAGCCTGGTACTCTTTCTAGCACACATTCGAACGATGTGATTCATCAGATTATAATATCAAAGAATGAAAGATTCTTATCGAAAGAAATTGATCACATATTTCGAAATTTTCCTTTAGTTTTGTATGATTGGGTGGAATAATTTGAGTCGAATTTATCTTTATTCTACCGATCCTGCTCTGGTAATAGTTCATTAAATGGATTCCTGAGAATAAAGCATATCCGTGCGGCATTGGATCTGATAGAAAAGCATCTGCGGATTTTTTTCTCTGATTTGGCAGTCTGCTACCGTGATGTTAATAATGATTTAGTTTTTATTATTGTTGTCTTTGTTGCTTTTGATTAAACTACTGTAATGATTCTGTTTTTTTATTATTCTTGATATTGCTGGTCCTATAGGATTTACCTTAAAAGATCTGGTTTTCAGAAGTCTCGTTTTTAATGCAAAATTACGTAAATAGATAATTATTATTCTTTTTCATTGATATTAGACATGTTAATCGTTCAACCCTCTCTTGCCTCGCCTGTCTCCTTTCTACCTTGTGCAAGTTATTTATTTATGACCGCTTTGAACTTGAAACATAATCCAGGTGCGGTAGACGCCGAATGGCGTCACAGGCTTCAATAATACATCACATTGAAGAAGCTAAGAAAGATAACCAACAACATTTGGTGGAATCAACATTATTTATCTTTAGTTAAAAATATGCGCATTAAATCAAATACCATTGATGGTTTCTCAGAAAACGGTGCGTGACCTGTATTTTCTACTATTTGAAGTTGGCTATGTTTGAGTAGCTTTTTAAACCGTTTAGAATGTTCCACTGGTATTACTTTATCAGCAGCACCACATATGATCAGAGCCGGTATATTTTCAATCCTTTGCAATTCTGATGATTCAATATACCTTCTTGTACTATTTTCAAAAGCTGATTTAAATGCATATTTCGCCCCTGCCAAGTTAATCCTTTTAATAAAGCTATCAACGAGCGTAGGATTGAGTAAGGCTGGATTTCCAAGCATCTGTTCGAATACGTTTTTAACATTTTCAAATGATGGATTTAATGCAGCATTAAGGTATTGTTCAAGCAGAGGTGTTGGCTCCTTTAGCATTCCAGAAGAGTCGATAAGAACAAGTTTTTCTATCAAATCTTGACGTTCCATGGCTACTTTTATGGCTATATACCCTCCAAGTGAATGACCTACTATCATTGTTTTGCAAGTATCATCATCGGTGTCATCATCATCTTTCCAAATTTGCTTACAATCTATAAAGTCACTAATGAATTTGCTAAAATACTCTATTGTGTAGTCTAGTGTTATCGGTTTATCGCTACCACCAAAACCAATGAGGTCAACGGCCACTATCGGATGGAAATATCTGGATAAAGCATCAGGGATATCCAACCATCTATCCGATGATGCTCCGAGACCATGGATAAATAAAATATTTTTCTTTTTCGAACTATTGCGTTTTTCAGATTTCAGATACCTTATCTCGAAACCATTCAACATTACTTTATTCTCTTTCACTTCTTCCACCTAATGGTATGTCAAGAAAAAGTCATGCTTTTTTCCTGTGGTCCCTAATCCGCCTAGGTTCCCTGATTACCAATTCTAAATATTGTCTAACTTCGTTATCATCTAACATTGAAGATTCTATTGCTGTTTCTTTTTCCATAGCATCTGCGTGTTGATGGATTAGTTTTACGATATCTCGCATAGTCT
>DATBGR010000380.1:0-5543 GCA_036557905.1 Nitrososphaeraceae archaeon
TCCTTTTTTGAAACCCAATACCAAAGATATGCAGAAAAGTATAAGCGATAGAATTATTCTGATAACCCATATACCACCAAAATTGGTAGCGATTGCATCAATAACAGTAGCATTTATTGAATAGGCTTGAACATATATCATAGCAAAATCTGCTACTACTAAAATAATAGAGCCGATTAACATCAAACTTATAAAACTCCGATTTATCTGCCTCTTTGTATTTTCAATAGATACATTTAACCATCCAATTCTAGATATAGGCTTCCAAATCCACAGCGTTGCAAAAGCGCCGCCAACAATAATGACTTGACCTACTAACGAAGGAAATCTCGCAATCGCATCAGGAACAGATAGCTGTGAAGATGGCTGCGTACTACTGGATCCAGTCTTACCCATATTACTAGGAATTGTCGCTTTACCAACGCCAAATACAAACGCATTATCAGTAACATGACCATCGACTTCTGACAGCATTTTTGTAGATACAGTGTACACTCCATCAGGTATGGTTGATGGCAAGCTCACGCTCAGTAAAGTATGATCTCCATTGACATAATGTACGTCTTTTTTATCTACTACCTTTCCATTTGCATCAACGACTGAAACTTTGCTATAGCGTTCATCTACTGGTTCGCTTAACGAAACTTGAACCTTTGATGGTGGAGTTTTTAACGATTGTGATGGCGAGGGATTACTGTCTATTACAAATGCATGTCCATATGATTTATGAACTAAAAAAGGAGTAAATATTAGAACTGAAATTGATAATGATACGGACAATAGTATTAACAAAATAAAAGGATAACTCGTATGTTTATCTGACTGGATATTGGTCCTACCAGTCATACCAAGCACATCTATTTATGCAGGATTTTTCATATTTCAAAACTTTTCCTTAATGAATCTATTTAGTCTCATGCCATCTATCTTGCTTACTAGTATTTCATCATTGAACACATCTTTCTTTCCTTTAGATGCCCTAGCCTTAACTACGAAAGCATCTTCATTCGAGTCAGGTAGTTTGATAGTATACATCTCTATATTTAGTATAGGACCCTTAGTAAGCATTCCTTTTTCTCCTTCAGCCTTAAGTATATAATTTTCTCCGTTAGTATCATTAGTTTTAAGTTCTTTATGTGGTCTGACAAATCTTAGATCGTATCGATTTATTTTATCTTCAATCATGAGATAAACCATGTCTATTTTTGAATCTTTTTCCATTCTCATGATATATTTTTGAAGTCCTTCTAGCTCCAGTACATTATTATCATCGTTTTGCAAATTTTCAATCGAATTCTGATTTTCATTTTGATTCCGTTTTTCGAGTCCTTCTAAACCTGAAGAGATCTCGTCATGCTTATCAGTCCAGATCATTCCCTCTCTAGCTACAGTAATTTTGAATTTGCCATCATTCCCTGTAATCTTAAGATAGGAATCTATTGTTTTTTGCAATTCATCAGATGTCATAGGTTTGGCAGGCCCTCTAAACCACTGATTTTTTGCATCTTCAAAGTCTGATAATCCTCTATAATGAACCAGGTAACATTGTTTAGCATTCCATGCTCTGACTAAGTTAAACGATTCAGTTACAGATATCAGTCCAGTTTCTGGATGTTGGTTAAAGCTCTGAGCCCCTAGTATAGCAAGATTAGGATTCCAAAGCACATTCTCATTCGCATGTCTTAAGGATAAGAAATCCCAACCTATTATTATCTTTGTTTTATCTGGAAGTCTGAGAATATAAATTACAGATCCTGGTGGTGAGTTCTCGCCATGATATGCTTCTATAGGTGTAACGGAAATTGCCCCGACATCAAAGGATTCATTTGGTTCTATAACGTTAAAAGATATTTTAGGGCCATAATTATCTTGAGTTAGTTTAGAAATATCCTGGAATTTAGCAAAAATTTGCTCCCTACAGGATTCAGTACAAAATATTTCAAAGGAAGTATCGTTAGATAATCGCTTTACGTTTTCCAATAGCAATGGTAAATCATGTATATGATCATCATGTGCATGAGTTATTAGAAGAGCATTTGGTAAATAAAACGGCCTAGACAATTCGGATGTTGTTGTGGTCGTAGCGGGAGCAGTAGTGGCAATAGCACCTAAACTCGGTTTTGTGTCATCATAACTTTTAGTATCAGACAATGAAAGATCTGAGAGACTTTTGATAGCTTGCAGGCTATTCACTACTCCATTACCCACATCTACAAGTAGATGAAATAGTGGGCCTTGTGAATTATCTTCTCTAACTTTGTTTGAAATAATGGATGTATTTCCTGATGCAGTTATTTTGTTTGATTTATGATTAGCATACTTAAGAAATAATGAACAAGAAGTATTTGCATTCATTCCGAGTCTTTTTATTTCAGCTGCGCGTTCAGACTTTTCCTCGTCACCCAGTGTGTGGATATCGGGTAGAACTCCATTTATCCTAACAGCATAATCAAGTTCGCTTTCATTTTGCATTTGCATCATAAGGCTACGACTATTATTGGCAAACATATTAGATAAGTCTAACGGTTAGATATACAAAATATATAAATGATGAGATGAATAATAAGTTAATATAACAACATTCTGTAAAATTCTAGATGGCGTACAGGTTTATAGTCCAAACTCTTAACAGTTTCCATCGTAAGTATGATTTAGTCTCATTCATGAGTTTGGTTTTCCGTTACTTATTATACTAATTCTTTTTCAACACGTATTTTTCTATTGGTACCGTACCTTGTTTATAGGTAATTGTCAGTGTATCTCCCTTATTATAATGGCAGTTCTGTATTGTTCTAGGCTCATGATCCACTGATGACTCCACCACACATGTATTTGTATTATGATCTTTAATGACAACTTTTGCGTTATCAGTAACTTCATTTCTAATCAAATCTTTTATTGGAAATCCAAACATGGCCTGAACTGCAAAAAAGCCACCAATCATTATAAGACTAGCTAGTATTGCTAGCTTTGTACCAGATATTTTAGCAATAATCGATGAGGAAGAATCGTCATCCCTGCCAAAACCGCCATCATCATAGTAATCCAAACACTAGTCAATTACTATATATCCATATAACTAATTTAAATCCTTACTAGTTTCCGAAATAAAATCGTGGTTCTTACTTATTTTATATATTCGAGTTTTGTACTAGACTTTTTATATACAAATAATGATCTATAAGGTTTATGACTAGATGTGTCAAATCGATTAGATGGTCCTACTTCTTGCCAAGAAAAAGATCATGCATTTTACCAATGACAATAGTATGTACTTGGATAGTTATTATAACAGCATTTTTATTGATAGTGGTAGAGGCTCCCTCCACATATGCACATACATTTTCTCAAAATGAGAACTCTGTGTTTCTTACGAGAATAAATCAAATGCAGTCGCAATTACGACTAATCCAGGATATTTTTTTACATAAAACTGATTCTAGCAATAATATAAACAATATCAAGTTTGTTCAGGCACATGCGATGGAAGCAATAGCATTACTAAATCAAAAAGACTCTGCAAGTAATTTCACATGGAATCAAGAAATTGCGGAAAGGAATCAACGAATAGCAAGAGATCTTACCAGAGGATTAAATGATCTAATTTCTTTAAATCAGCCCACACCTACTGCATCTAATGGTAGTAAACCGCTAAATGGCAATACCTTAGATATACAAGACAAAATGAATAATTTGAATGGGCTCTTAGAAGAGGCTGTATCTGCAAGAGTTCAGAAAAGTGTTGTAAATAATTCCACAAATCAAGCGCTGGTGCTGGCCAATATGGGAAATAGAATATTCTATAGTTATGGCAGTGCTATTGGATTTCCACAAGCTAAATTGGCCAATATGGTTGCAACTATGAATATGTCTGCAATGAGTGATGGTAATATGAATATACCAAGAAAAAGTATGGTACAAAACTCGAATAGTATGAATAATATGAATTCCAATAGCGGCAAGATGCCCATGATAAGTAATATAGTGAATATACAAAATAAATCACAATATCAGAACGCTCAGGCATATGTTAAACAAGCTCAAGAAATTGTTGCAAAATATCTTAAATCTCCTGTCGTGTCAGCAGCCAGAAATACAAATGCAGACATACAGTCACAGCTAAATAAAATACTTCCACAATTAGAAATGACTATTGATAACAAAGGTTCGTTTAATACTGTGATGAATCTCGTTCATATGCAGCTGCATCCTACCTTAATATCAAATTATGGAATTAGTTAGTGTAACGACAACAACACAACTTATTAGTAATCACTCTAGCAATGATTCTTATAAATACAATCTGCTAATAAAAAATTTCTTGGTTTCATTGATTAACAAAAGTATATCAAAGTATAAAACATCGGAGTATACTTTCTACATATTTTTGTTACCCTAGTAGAGCAATCTAATCTAATCAGATTGTCTGCATTTTAGTGCAAATGATTGCATTTACGATTACGAACTTTCTTTAGACTTAATTCTCTCTCTTATGCTCTAATAAGCTAGATAATAAGATCAGGAAGAGTATTAGAACTTTTGTCGGAATGTTATAGATTGTTATGAACTGATTATCTGTAAATACAACAGCATTAGTATGTGCACTTATGGTGATCTGCAGAGTAATTCTGCACTATCTTGGTCTTTCAAATAAGCCAGATTTTGTATATGAATCGCTTATAAAGCGATATTCTTTTCTATCTACGACGTTGTGACCTCATTGTAGATTAGAAGATAAAGATCCAAAGATTGGCTAATCCTAATGTATATCAACTTAATAAACTAATTCAAATTGCAAGAGAGTACAGAATAGTCTTTCCTATTGAAGATATTTCATAATCCTCAATACTACATAAAGTATGTCTGGCCGTTATCAGGCTCCTCGAAGGATTTCTGAACTTAATTAATGTATTAGATCCAAGGCCATTTTTAGCTCTTCTATCTCTATTTCGATAGCTTTTCTATCTGCTTCATCTGTAGTGTGGCCGGATAGACTTTCACAAGCTTCTAGTTCATAATATATGATTTCTTTTTTGTCGATACAAAGACTATGGGGCAAATCAATAAAAAAGTAGGCTATCTTTCTACCCTTTGTTCTAGAGCCACATGTTTTTGCAATAATCCTAACAGGTTGTTCAAATTCAGCAATATTCATCCTTACAAAATCTCCACTTATTATTTGGAACACCATCTACCAATGCAACTATCTCAAGTACATTTCCTGAGCTTGATCCCATTAGATATGTCTAATAATAAGATATATATAAATAATATGATTGCCAGGCAATCAACTGCAATTGTATACACTTTAATATTATAATTTCTATATATTGGTAATAATAATGTATACAAAGGCATCATTGTATGAAAATATGGTACTTCCTAAATCTTCTAACAAATTTATATTTTCTGAAATATCTCCTATGTGGTCTGAACGTCTAAATCAAGCAAGAGAGAATATTTCTTCCTTTGCACCTATACGATCGCGATGGTACCGTGAACTTACAATTTCATCAGCGTGTGTAGTAGGTGAGGCATATGGA
>DATBGR010000381.1:0-4860 GCA_036557905.1 Nitrososphaeraceae archaeon
TAAATCCTATGTAAGACAGTCCACTTGCAACCGTACTTGTATCCCATACATTCCGTTCGGCTATCGTATAAGGTGGAGGCAAATCAGGAATCAGAATCCTATCTGCCATTCGCCATAGCAAACCTAGGAATTCTCCATTTATTTTTTCATAAAGCCTGGCCAATCGGAATTCCCTAAGTCTCGGGGAAAGAAGTAGTTTCACCTGGTTAAGTATCAATATTGAAGGTATTCCAAGGATCTTTGCGATAAAAAGTGGGGACAATCTTGTATCTGATACTATGATATCCGGCGAATACGATAGAGTATATTTCATTTCCGTGTTTAGCTGACGAGAAAAATTCGTAAAGAGTTGGGGTATATTTGCAATACTACCCTTTATTGAGAAGCTGCCGTGCGAGCTCCATACTAACTCCATAGGTGGGACCCGCATGCAATCATATCCTTGTACGGTAAGATAATTTACTGCCTCTCCAAATGAGGAAAATTTTACTCCAGTGTCTGAAGTCGCGAAACGTTGTGCGACTGTCAAAAGTCGACTTGCATGACCAAGTCCTACGCCATAAGGAGTGAAGTAGATTCGAGCCAATTTAACTAACTGATGTAGCTATAGCACCATATAATGTAAAATACAAAAACGGGGTCTCCAACGCAAGGATTACGTATCAAAATTAACTTTAATAATATCGCCGTTAGGCTGAACTTCTTTAAATACAAGTGCCTGAAATTTGTATAATTTTGCATTGGGGGATCTCCACAGATCAGGCGGACCTCCAGCCTTGCCGCAAAGGTGGGTTAAATATTCCTTGACGTTCCAGTTGTAATCTAGTGGTACCTGAGGCAACAATAGTCCTGATCCATATTCCGAATGCAGGATCAATCCATCATTTCCTATTTTTATACTGTCCAAATAGTCTTCAGGGCTATTGACAACAATTTCAGATGGATTCGTCAATATGCTAACTTCGAATATCACCTCTGACAGTTCGCTTACAGTCAACGCATTGAATCTGGGATCGCGCGTGGCTGCTGCTACTGATGCTTCCATTATGTTGTGACTCAAGTACCCAGTTGGATATGGAAAGCCAATGCATCCTCGTAACTCCAGGTGTCCTAGGTCATTATATCGGAAGAGACTTACGAATGCTCCGGCCTTAATATTAGTCACATTTGGATAATTTCTAAGTTCCTTCTTGGAAATGTAGTTATCAACTATCTGTCTTGCGAATTTTACTAATTCCTTTCCCTCGTTGTCAGATATAATAGATATGACCATAACAATAAAAATTATGCTCAATGCGGACCTTTAGTCGAAGGGGTTGCAACCATTCCGTTGTTTACTTATTTGCGTAGACTGTTCAATAGTCCGATTCTAATCCGAATCGTCGCCGAATATCAACTTCATTTCCTCAAAACTCAGCTTTTCACCGCTGGACATTTTTCTAACTGCAGCCTCTTTCAATATATTCCATCTTTCTTGATTTTCCTTGTTTCTCTTATTCCTTTCTTGAATTGCCTCGTATCGCTCATCATGTCTACCATGACTCCGTTGTCTCCTGAAACGATATTCAGCCGCATGTGCACGGGACTTTTTAAATTCTATAGCGTTCAACTGGGTGTCGACCATTTCTAATTTTGCCTCAGCTTCGCGTACACCTCGTATGTTCTTCCTTCTGTCTTCATATAGACTCTCGCGCAAGTTCAACAAAGCGTCCAAATCAGTTTTCAATCTGCCTATTTTTTCACCTAGTTCAGCTTTGCCATCGAATATCTTGTTCATAGTTGTTTTCAAAGTTTCATATTCTGATGAAATCTGTCTGTATTTGTCTTCCTTTTTATACATAATTTTCATGGTATGTAATTTAGTCGCGATCTGCTTAGATTTCAACACTAACTTGCGTTCTTCGTCCTTCGAGAGCTTTCTAGTTTGTATATCACGTTCAATTTGGTCAAGAGCTCGTGTAAGATGCGTAGTATTTAGTCGCTCCTTACGAATTTTTGCACCTACCGGAGTAGTCTTTTCGTCAAGTGACCTCATCTGATTCCTAGCATCTACAAGAGTATTCTTAAGCTCTGTAAATTTTGATAAATGCAAATCCTTTTGCTCGTTAATATCTTTAAGCTTTACTCTCAAGTCCTCAAGTTGAATCCTTCCTTCATCGATCTGCTTTTTCGTGTCCTCTATTTTCTTGTTTAGTCCTTCGATGATCTTCTCCCCACTCTTTTGTTCTTCCAAAAGTGCTTTCTTGAATTCCAACAAAGTCTTGAGGTTGGAATCCTGATTCTGTGATGATATTGTGCCATTTCGATTTTTTTCCGCAGAAGCAGAGGATGATTCTACCTTTGCCGCGCTGCCAATTCGATTAGTATACATCTCGTCCCACGTCGCTCGACTGTTGTTGGATAACCAAAAATATATCTTTTCTGCTTATCAACACCAGCCCTAGGCTAATACTACATATTTATATCATATGATATCGTAGTTATAAAAGATAACTAATGGAGGATTTTGAAAAGGATTTTCCTGATTTTGATTGGAAGAATATACCTGCTTATAAACATCCCAAGGGAAAAGATTGTCCATGCCCTAAACACGAGTTTATCAGAGAGCAAGTAAATATCTCAAAAAATCTGAATAGTAGCAGCATCCAGGATTCAAAGCATTCTCCTAGAGCGCAGATCACCTTGAAATTATGTCCGGATCACTACAACGTATACTTCAAAGAGGTTATACCTTCAATGCCGTTAAAGTACAAGCTAATGACCAAAGTTGCCATTAAGCTGGGTGCTGTTGTTATCCAACAAATATCCTATATGATGTCAGATCAGTGTTTTTACTGCAGATTCGGATCAGGCGGATTTGAAAAAAGGACAGAACTCCCGCCAATCTAACTCGCAATAATTCGATTAGAATGATTGTTGCAACATATTTCTTACCATTAGAATACGATTGGACGCGAACCCCAATGACAAAAGGTTACGCAAGATTAACCAGAAGAATGGAATAGGATCCTTCGATTCCGATTCATAGCCTTGAAGGAACAAATTCTCGATCTTAAGATAGGTGTTCTGTTCTAGGTCGATTACGCTGGCAAGAAAGGTGCCAATATCCATACCTCTCGAGAATGCAGAGGTATTTTTTTGAGTAAACCCTAGATCTGTCCTTATAATTGATTGTAAATGATCTATCAGGTAGTTTTGGCATTTGTTATCAACAAACGAATAGCCTGCATTATGCAATTTTCCAGTCAAAACCCCTGCACAATAACTCAATTTAATGTCCCTTCCTTGTGAAAATGCCTGATAGAGATTCCCGCCTGATATATACTCCTCAATAATGATGGTATCAGAGATGGACAATAAATTAGGAGTTGGCACTCCGATATATCTTAGAAGAGATCTCATCGAGAAGCCTTCATTTTTACGAGTTATTTCCCCTAACGAGGGCGGAGGAGATGGATGCATCATCAGAATAGAAATTAACCCGTAGGCAACAACTAAAAGGTATTCATGGAATCCTTTACTAGCCTTATTCTTCTTGACGATTACCTTCTTGCCATTGACAGTTTCAATGGAAATATCTCTCTGCCAATTAACAAAATGCAAAGCTCTTACTAGTCATGAATACTATTGGGTATATACATTGATAACATAACAATATCTATATAGAATTAGCAATGCCGATCCACAAAGGAAATCTGAGTGCCCTTAAATTCTTCACTGCCCAAAATGCCGGTAGCTATGACTGGCTGGTGTATACAGCGACGTTCGGCCAAGACGATGAATGGAAAAAACAAATTGTAGAAAGTGTGAAGGGGTCTAAAATGATACTTGATCTAGGGTGCGGGACAGGCATTCTCTCCACTGCCCTGAGAAATGTCAGTTATTTAGCTGAAGTTGTCGGTCTTGACTTGAATTTTGAATATCTGCAAGTCGCCTCAGCGAAGCGGATTGATATACCATTGTTGAATGCGACCGTTGAAGAACTACCGTTTATAGACGAGGTATTTGACTCTGTTGTTACTTCGTATGTACCGAAATATATTCATGTTGAAAGGATGATAGAAGAGTGTCTGCGGGTCCTTAAAAATAATGGGACTCTAGTAATACATGATTTCACCTATCCTAATAGCAAGCTAATGCAATTGACCTGGAAGTCATATTTTGTCCTTTTGAAGATAATTTCGAATATCGTACGATCATGGAAGGATGTTTTTATGGAGTTAGATAATGTAATTGAAGAAAGCAGATGGCTTAAAGATTGCATGAGTGTACTTGAATCAAAAGGCATGAAATCGGTCAAATGCACATATCATACACTTGGTACTGCTGCTATAATAGTTGCTCATAAGAAATGAAAAGCGATAATTCACGAATAAATGAATGGTTCGTTCCAAAATTTGGCCCAATAAGATTTCGTGTCTTTGTAGGGTTCTTATTCTTACCCTACACTGCTATGTGTATATGCTTTACATTACTTGGCGGTTTGTTGTCTCCAGTTGTTCAAATTGACAGAATGTTAGCCTTGGCAGTAATCTATTTCCTGGCGCTAGGTATTTCAGCCCACGCAGCAGATGGGATCGGAAATAGACAGAACAGACCTTGGGCAAATTATATTTCTGAGCGCGAATTTAAACTGTTGTTAGTATCTGGCTTAGTTCTCGCATATTCTATAGGAGCCTTTTACATTATTAACTACGTGCCGCTTCTCGCAATAATTGCCATTTCTGAAGGTTTTTTTTTATTTGCCTATAACTTTGAATTGTTTCACGGTTTTTTCCATAATAACGTGTGGTTTTCCATATCATGGGGAGCGTTACCATTCGTCGCGGGATTTGTTATGCAGACAAATTCGATCACAAT
>DATBGR010000382.1:0-1537 GCA_036557905.1 Nitrososphaeraceae archaeon
ATGGTATAAGTTAAATGATAATATATCATTGTGTCTTTATATGTTAGTATGTTAACATTAGTATGTCGTAAGACAGGACTGAACCGTGATTATGTTATCAAAGGCAAGACAGAAGAGGTTCTACTAAAAAATGGCGCTGAACATGCTACTCAAGTTCATGGTATGGATGCAGACGATATCTATGTCGGTAGAATTCCTGCCAATTTCTTGTGCCAAACTATTCCTAAATTAGTAGACGAATAAGTTATCAATATTTACGTCTGGCAGTAGCATCTCTAAAAGTCTTCATTACAACATCATTCGTAACAACAGGAGCTCGCATTTGTCATACGTACTTGATCTTTGTAGCAAGTATCTGCTCAACCTGTTATATATTAAGTTCTTTTTACAGGGATAAAATTGAATTTTGAGGACCTATGACCTACGTAGTATTCTTCTGAAACGCGCAACAACTCATTATACTTCTATCTTGTACATTTAGCAATTTGCATAGGGCTGAAATATGAGGAAGTAAAATATTGCATATTGGGACTTTAGATATAATTAGTTCCAGTGCCCCTTTAAAATCGATTTTAAAGTAGTATGCTAGGACCACTAGTGCTATAGCATTACTTCTGGATACACCAGCACGACAACATATTACGGCCTTCTCGCCCAATTCTAAATAGCTTACAACCCGTATTATGTTGAGCTCGTATTCAAATAATGGGTTCTCTCCGTCGACCAACGTTCTGACATCTACAATCCTAAAATTCTCGATAAATCCTTCTTTGCATTCAGAGTACCCAGCAAGCAAACCGGGCTCTCCAATACCATGTGTTGCAAGGTTGTCTAATATTTTATGCAATTTCTTTTAACCACTCAGTCTGCTGCTGGAGGAAGTCTTTTCACGGCCAAAACCTTTGATTATGTATATTCTCCTGTATCATAATCATTTACGTCCCTAGAAAGCTTTATGGTTCTCAATTTCTTTGTCTCACCTTTGTTACCTTCAATATTTTGTGTTGTATCGTTTACTCTATTCATTCAAAGATTAAATTATCTGGCGAACTTATTATTATTCGACATAAACTAACAACATGTCTATACCACCATGAAATCTATAATTTTCTACGGTCACAAATCTCCTCGTTCTTGTGGGTGAGCACAGGTAAGTTGTGAGAACAAGACATGAAAAAGTTGCAAGAATATAGGCTGTCAGAAGAAAAGCCAGCGCTAATGAGCAGAAAATATACATAGCTGATAAAATCTTCATGTCTAAAATTAATAGCATCCAGATAAAAAAAGCCGGATACTTAGCACAAAAATCTCCTGAATAAAAATCAAAACTTTTTACAAAAGGTTATTCTAAATTTAATATATATGATACCGCGTAATAATAGATGAGTAATCCTCGGCGGCAATGGCTGCTGTAGTTACATCCCATCAGCTTTCACACAAAGAAGAACTGCAGGCACAAGACCATGTTTGATAGATAGAAACGGAGAGTTTGTTGACGATACTCAGATTGTTACGAATGAACATTCTTTGCATTTAA
>DATBGR010000383.1:0-3060 GCA_036557905.1 Nitrososphaeraceae archaeon
TATTTCATCTTTTGTCGGTGAGGCCCATAACTTGTGTCCATCATATCCTTGGATAAAGGATTTGGGAATAAAGTAATGTTTTTTTGATATTGTTTCCTTCCTTTATTTCGACGTAGTGTCTGGCTATACTTTGTACTTTGCCCATATCCTGTTTATCTGCAGATTTGACTTCTTTATCTATTACGTTATCCCAACTCATGCCTACCATATCTTCTTGTTGTTGTTCTGAGCTGATACCTGGCGTCTTATAGGTTGGAATACTCGTGGCAAAATCAGGATACTATTTTTGTACTGTGGTCTTTCTATCATTATAATCTGGAGTATCAAACTCTGCTAATGAAGGAGCCTTTTCTTTTTCAAACCTAGTATTTACTTCGTCCTTTGTAAGTGATACCCAGAGATGATCTCCATCATATCCTTCAAGATAATACTTGGGAATATAGTAATAGTTCTTACTTACTGTACCATCCTTTGTCTGGATGTATTCATTAGTTATAGATTGAATTTTACCCAAATCCTTATCGTCTTTAGATTTGACTTTTTTGTCAATAGCTTTATCCCATGATATTATTTCTGACATTATATTTTCTTACATTTCATCACTTGACTATAAAGGATTTATCAGTTATAGTAGCATAGCTGATAATTCTTCGCCTCAGCGGTCAAGTTAATCGATTTAACTTTGTTTATGATATTGCTTAACGCTACGTTAAAAAAGTTGCTCGACTTGGTGATAATTTTCTTTTTATAAATATTAATTAATAATCAAGATTAGGAATATCAATAGATTAATCGATGAGCGTTGAAGATTCGGCCATTGCCAAATCAGTGGGAGAACAAGAAGAAGAGGATCGAACGAATTCAGATATGGCTCTTCTGCAGGTTCTAGAAAAAGGAATAAAAATTTCAAAACAAGACGCGGATTATCAAGAATTAGATAGATCAAGCTCAGAAGAGAAATGTGCGAAATGCAAATTTAATCTTGGAGATGAGAAAAAATGTCACGTTGTAGAAGGAGAAATTAATAATGAATATGGTATATCAAAGTTCTTTTCGGCTAAAGGAGTGGGCATGCTACCAGGAGATATTGTTTGGGATTATATCAAGAAGAAAGGAAACAAACTTCCTTATGATGCCGGGGATGTAATTGCAAAGGGAGCAAATGGATTTCAATGCAAGGATTGTAAATATTATTTATATTACAAAAGATGTTTACTAATAAATGGAGATTTTATGCCTGAGATGAGTTGTGGATATGTTGTAAAAATTGGAAACGGTACAGAATTATGAATTTCAGTCGAATGCGATGTCATAACATTAAAAGAAAACATTAAAAGGTAACATGGAAGAGGAAATGCGTTAGCTGTAATTTACTCGGCTGCCTCGTTAGCATCGGCTATCTCTATTTTGTTAATAAGATATAATTTTCACAATATTCATTTGTCCTTATTGGGATGCTAAAAAATATAATCTGTTTTAACTGTTTATATGTTTGTAGTCATTTAGAGCCTTTAGCAAATAATAACTACTGCTACCGAAGTTGATTTAAAATATACAACATTAATTAGGTATAACTTCCATATTATATTTTATACCTTAATGTCTACAGACGCTAGTGTTGATAATAATAACAGTAGAATTGGCCCAACTATATTATGGAGCATGCTTAAAGGTAAAAAGGTAATAACAAATGATGGAAAGGATCTTGGAGAAGTAAAAGATGTATCAGATAATTATATTCGTTTAGAAAAGGGTTCAATAAAAAAAGACAAATTCTGGATTCCAAAATATACTGCTGATGCATACGATGGTAAACATCTCTGGTTATTGATAAATGAGGAAGAACTTCATTCAAGTCATGTATATGGAGATGACTCGCCTAAGGGAGACGAATATGCAAAAGATCTAGAGTCTTTCAAGAGCTCGCCATCCGGACAGAAAGGCGAATACAATTCAGGCTTTGAAGAGAGAATAAGAATCATCGAAAATTACAAGAATATTAGAGACTTAACATAAAATACAACTTCTAATATTACAAGTGATATAAACTCATTTCCTGGTTTAATTCAAACAGTAGGATATGGTTTATTAAATCGATTATTGGTGCATTATTTACGACATTTACTCATACTTGTTGCGAATTTCTGAGCTTGTAGCGTATCGGCATGATTCAGTAGCATTTTTAGTATTTTTACAAAAAATTATGGTTAGTAAATTTGTCTCCTATATGATATCTAAACCCCTAAGCACAGTCATATCATGTCATTTGTATTATCTTCACATTATTTGATAGTTAGATATCTCTAAAATGTATAGTGTGCTAACTTCAACATGTCAAAACAAAATGATAAAAAAGAAAAATTAGAACAAAAGATAGGGGAATGTCTAGGTTTGGAAATGGCTGCACAAAAGGCAGTGCAAGAACTATCCTCAAAGGGATTATTGGATAAAAGGGGAATGTTATCAAAGCTTAAGAATATGCAGAAGGAGGCAGGAAATCATCAATCGAAGCTGGAGCAAATAGTTGAGAAATTATCAGGATCGCTTGATTCAGCTACGATAAACGAAGCAGCTCAAGAAACAGAACTAAAAGCATCGGCGATGATGAAAACCTACTTAGGAGACGATCCTGATTCATCTGAAGCAATAGAATTTTTGTGTTTTGCCGAAGGTGGCGAGGTAACTCACTATGAGGTCCTTGCGACCTTAGCAAAAAAAGTTAAATTAAACAGCAAACAATTATCAAATACGATATCTTCAATTCTAAAACAGGAACAAAGACATCTCAAGTTGTGTATCAAGTTAGCCAAAGAATCCGCTGCCTATTAGTAAAAGTATACAGAGCACTCTTTTTTTAGTATACTAGCATTATATCATTCAGATCATAAGTTATAGAAAATAGTGAGATGGATTGATTGCAAGCTAGTCATATAAGTTACATGATGGACAGATAAGTGAAATTTAGTAATAAAAGACTGAATCAAAAAGTTATCGTTATGCAAACAACAAGACGTGTGTCCATGATGTCTGCAATTTCTTCATTGCACTTGTCTGGATACT
>DATBGR010000384.1:0-3359 GCA_036557905.1 Nitrososphaeraceae archaeon
GTTGTAAAATTTGGATATTGATGGCGTTGTAGCGCTACTTATTGCTAATAAATGGTACCTATTCTGGATTTGTAAAGCTTAGTAGGGAAGTTTTACTCTTTCTAAAGATGAATTTACTGGTAGTTGCCATAACTAAACTAGCGGATTACCAAGCTACAAACCCAATTTCCTATAGTCCCTCGTTATATTCAAATGGTTATGCACATTTTACACGTTGGGCAAATCGTATCTCATCGATACTCCGTACCTTCTAAATTTGCTATTCTCATAAAAGGCTACATTCCCTTCAGAACAATCCAAAATGACCTTATAACAATTATGTGTGGCAGCGAATTCAAGTGCCTTTCCTACCAATGTCGAACCAATCCTTCTACCTTCGTAACCTTTACGAGTAACAACATCTTCAATATGACCGACTTTTCCGCAGCTATGAATAAATTTTTTTTCAATTAATATCGTTATAGAACCTACTACACTTCCATCACCAAGCACAGCAACGAAGATTTCGTGATATGGATCCATCTTTATAGAATTAAACAGCTGTAAAGCTTGACCGTGGTCGATTCCAGACACATCTGCTAAGTTGGATAGACATTCAAAAAGACCGTTATTTAGGTCAGCCTCGTCTAACTCCCTAACTACAATGTGATTGTTTCTGATGTTGGACATATCTTATCGACTGTTTCTACAAGTCTTAATTTATCATTTTCTGCAAAGATAAATCTCCTTCATCTCATTCATCCATTTACTTTTATGTGCAAAGATTCGCTTTTTTCTACGAGGTCTGCACTCAGAAATGGCATAAGCGCATAGTACTGGAAAGTAAACTGAAGCGTCACCATATACGATTACGTTACCCTCGTGAGATGTCTTGATTTTGCCCCAGCTTTTTCCTTCCTGAAGTGTAGCACCAGACAAACCACCCGTATCAGGTCTTGCATCTGTCAATTGGATAATGTAATCGTGCCCTCCTTCCTTTAACTTTAGTATTTGATATAATGCAGGGCCAGTTTGTTGAAAGAAATTCTTTGGAACGCCTCCCCCCAACTCCAGAGCACCGGATTTCCGAGATTTCCACAGTATCGCGGCAGATTCGGCTACATCGTTTATCACGCAAACTGGAACGTCACTTTTCTCGAATATAAGCGGTAACATGTTCAGTCCTATAGAGGAGTCACTAATCGCAGGTATGTATATTGGGATATCGTTCTCAAACGCTGAAACTGTGAAAGATTTGTCTGGGAAATGCGAATTTTCTTTGGCAGCTTTTCCTAGGGCATATGATATGTCAGCAGTTGAGTTATTATTGGACGGGCTTTTTAGACTTTCTCTTAGAGCGGCTTGTACAATAATGTCTTGCGCTTGGAGGGTTCCTCTTTCTTTAATGTAGACATCGTATATTCTAACGATTTGCTTAGAATAAAGGATGTCATCATCCACATTGAAATGTCCTTGACGAACTGGAAGCTTGTAGGCAAAATGCAGATCGTGATAAATATTAGCGCCAGTGGAAACGATCCAATCTATGAATCCTTTTTCAATCATTTGTTTAATTGCCATACCTATTCCAATCGGAGTCATGGCCCCGGCAAGAGTTAGGCAGATTGTCGCGTCGGTATCAATCATCTGTTTAAACATCGAAGCTGCTTCTGCAAGGCGTCGAGCATTGTAACCAGTCGAACCAAAATACTCTATCAAGTCCATAACAGTCATATTCTCTTTAATGCAAGGCGGATCAATTTTCTTACCTGTGAAAGCGTGATGGTTATTATCCATTTGCGATCCTGAATGCACGTTAGTTTTAAAAATCATACTGAAGTGCACTTGAAATGTCGAGCGATCTCAACTATTCTAGACCTAGTGTATCGTAAGACAGAGGATATTAATAACATATTTTATTGCGCAATACACCACACACCCTATGGCGAAAAAGCACACAAAGAGAATTAAACCTAGTGCTAGGGAAAGCATTAAAAGAAGTTCATTTTTAACCGATAAGGTAGCTGACTACTCGGTCGTGACCGGTGACGTAAGATCCACTATTGCTTCGATGTCTCGTTCTGGAGGCTTTCAATCAAGAAACCTAGCGTCAGGTGTGAATATACTTCGATCAATGCGAAACGACAACAATTGTACCCGATTTCTTTCATTTGTAGCGGCAATCGTTTCGACTGGAGCGAGAGGAATAATTCGTGATATGTTAAAGCACAAAATGTTTGATTGTGTAATAACTACGTGTGGATCTCTTGACCATGACATATCTAAGGCAAGTAGAAAGTATTTTGCTGGGGAATTCAACATCGACGACAATCTTCTACTTGATCAAAGTATACACCGTTTAGGTAACGTACTAATACCAAATGAAAATTACGGACCCTTAATAGAACAAAAAATGCAGAATTGGTTGTCAGACTTATATAGCGAAAGTACTACAAAAGAATTTTCAAGCTCCGATATCACCAGATATATAGGGAGCAAATTGAATGAGACTTCATTTTTATATTGGGCTAGTAAAAACAACATTCCTGTAATTGTCCCTGGAATCGTTGATGGTGCAGTTGGAAGTCAAATCTGGCTATTCTATCAGAAGCATAAGGATTTCAAGTTGAATTTGCTGAGTGATCAGTCAAAGGTATCTGATATAATATTTGAGGCAAAGAGAACAGGGGCTTTTATGATAGGTGGTGGAATTTCCAAGCATCATACACTTTGGTGGAATCAATTTAGAGGTGGCCTAGACTATGCTGTATATATAACTACTGCAACCGAGTGGGACGGCAGCTTAAGCGGTGCACAGGTCACAGAGGCAATTTCTTGGGGAAAAGTTAGGACTGAGGCAAAACAAGTCACTATCCATGGTGAGGCAACCACATTACTGCCTTTCATTTATGCTGGAATGGTAAATTAGAAAAGTGAGAGTCCTGCAAAGGTGATTTTTATCAATTCAATTTCGGCTCTGAGGAGCTTTTTATTTTGAGTTTTATTGCTGATTGTATTGTCTATATATCAACTGTATCAGATGCCGAATTTTTAATTCGGTCGCATTGTTCTATAAATAAACGAAAATTGGAATAAAATGATTGACAGTTTTTCATGAGCGTCTGAGTTTTCGTATTAATATCATGAAATATCCTTTCGCGCCTTATCTTCTCAGTTTGTATTTCCTGCTTATACTGAATGAACCAGTCGTTGATCATATTTTCAGTGACTTCAAGATGAAATTGGATACCAATAGCTGTCCCGATCTTAAATGCTTGAATATATTTCTTGGTAGAAGCGAGAATATTGCCGCCTAATGGAAGCTCGAATGTGTCCCCGTGCCACTGAAACACTTCCACGCTTGAGTTACCTATACCATT
>DATBGR010000385.1:0-3159 GCA_036557905.1 Nitrososphaeraceae archaeon
ATATCCTAACTAAATTCCATGTTCATACGGGAACTTCTAAAGAGATCCAAAGATATGGTCAACCAAAGTTCATAAATGATAAAATAAGAGAGAATTTTAATACAATCGCAAATATTGCAAATGTTGACCTGAACTTAGAGAAAGTTCTGATTACTTTTGTCATACACAACAACAATTTGTTTCTAGACAGGATTCGTGAGAACAAAGTTCGTGATACACACGGTGACTTGCATTTAAAAAATATCTTCTTACTACGAAATAGGTTTTATCTATATGATAGAATTGAGTTTAATGATTCGTTAAGATATGCAGATATCGCAGAAGACGTGGCACATCTATCCATGGATCTTGATTATCATAAAAGAATCGATTTTCGAAAATATTTCATTTCTCAATACATAAGAAAAAGTAATGACCTTAGTTTAGAAAGGGTAGTCTACTTTTGGATGTGCTTTAAGGCTTGTGTTAGAGCCAAGGTTTCCCTTTTCCGAGCAAAAAATGAGACTGTCAAGGAAAAGAGAAATAGACATCTTAATGAAGCTAAAGATCTTTTCATACTTGCACACTCATACATCAAATTCTTATGAGTGGCCAACCAACTGAACTACCAAGACGATATAATGTCATTTATACTCGTAATCTTTGTACCATATATGCGTCTGATATATTCCAACCCTGAACTCTGCTCTTCTTCTGTAAATGCCTCCACCCCATCTTTGGGCACTATCAATTCAAATCCTCTGACAAATGCATCGTACGATGTATGTCTGACACAAATATTTGTATGTAGACCAGTTATAATTAGTGCGTCAGCGCCCTTACTGTTGTAAGTTCCCTTAAGCGCTCTATCCAATCCTGTTCCATCAAATGCACTATAAGTTCTTTTGGTAATTACGTAATCTGTGTCTGATGGCTTTAACTCATTTATTATTTTGGCTCCTTCAGTATATTTCATAGCATGAGGACCCCATAAATCCATCTCATAAGTGTCAATTGGAAGGTGTTCGTCGATACAATAAAAGATTGGTATCTGTTTCTGTCTAGCAGTATCAAGAAGGATCTTTATATTTGGTATTATTCTATTGGCTCTTTCACATTTAAGTTTTCCTTTAATAAAATCATTTTGCATATCAATTACCAAAATTGCATATCTATGCTGCTCATAGTTTTCAGACTTATTTCCAAAACCCATTGTAGCTGCCCCTAATGGCATTACATTATTTCCTTCGCTCAATCATATATTTGTTCTCAAAATTCATTATTTACTATCAATTATTTTGTTAATTTTTAGTTTTATGTAGACTACTGCTGTTAATGATACCAAATTCTTGATAATAATCTCTACAATCGTGTACGTTTTCCTATAAATTAATTTGGTTTAAATTGCCGAGTTATTGCCTTTAGCCTTTTGCTAAATACTACCGGAAATGGCATAAATTCTAATGTCTTATAGCTTTTATGGAGTAGGTTTAGTTGTTCTATATGATACTTTTGAATCTCTACTAGTGATGGTAGTTTACACACGAGTTTTCCTTTATCAACCATCTTAACCAGCAAGGAAACCCCACCCTTGAGACTCTTCCCGTCGTCGTCGTCTTCCAGCACTAAAATATCTTTTTTTATTCCATCATTTTTTATAATCCTAAATATTTGCTTAGGGCCTGGATAAGTTTTCTTTCCTGAACTGGTCTTCATCGTATATATTATTTTATTGTGCACACTGTCTTTTCCTATTTCTGACGTATGAGATAGTTTTACAGCAACTAATTTGTACACACCACCCATCACAGGATCATCTCTTGATGTACTAAGATCAGTTCCGACTCCGAAAGAATCTATAGGAGCATGCATATCAACAAGATTACTAATCACGTTTTCATTTAGGTCTCCTGTTGCCATTATCTTGGTCTGGATATGGCCGGCATTATCAAGCAATCTTCTGGACTCTTTACTTAATTGAAATAGGTTTCCACTATCTAATCGTATGCCATGTATATCGATACCTGAGTTAATAATCTTTTTTACAGCAACAATACTATCATAAGTATCGACTAGCAGATAGCCGGTAGGGAATATTCTACTAAACTGGATAAATGCGTCTTCTTCTCGGTTAAAACTCATGACAAATGAGTGAGCCATAGTACCAAATACCGGTATTCCTAGCTTGTATCCAGCGAGTGTATTTGATGTACCCACACACCCTCCAATATATGCAGATCTTGCAGCTAAGATTCCAGCCTGTGGCCCATGAGCTCGTCTAGAACCAAATTCTATGACCGGCTTTCTATTTGCTGCATTAACTATTCTTGATGCCTTTGTTGCTATTAGGGTTTGGAAATTAATTACTGATAAGATATATGTTTCAACTATTTGTGCTTCAATCATAGGTGCTTCTATCCTTATGATGGGTTCATTAGGAAAAAGAATTGTCCCTTCAGGAACTGCCCAAACTGTGCCTGTGAATCTAAATTTCTTTAGGTACTCGAAAAAGTCTTCGTCAACACATTTGAAGGCCTCAAGAGACTTGAGATAGGAGATTTGCTTATTATTAAACTTTATAGTTGTTAGAAAATATAATGCTTGTTCTAAACCAGCAGCAACAAGATATGATCTGTTAGTTGGAAGTTTTCTGATGAACATTTCAAAAACTCCTCTCTTTTTTACACTCTTCTCGTTATGACTAGAGTAATAGTATGCTGCAGCCATAGTTAGTTCATAAAAATCAATAGATAGGGCGAAATCGCCGATATAATCCGATTCTGAGAATAGCAATCCTTCCAAATTATACTTTGTTAACAATAATCTAGATAGTCTATATTAGATTATTGCGACTACAATTTCATACATGATATTTATAAAAGTCAAAGTCAAATCCTAACTTGGAATGAGAACTAGCCATTAGACTTAATATTCAAATTCTTCCTTTAATTATACCCCGACTTGAAATTGCATTCATTCATTGATCATAAAAAGGAATAAAGATTAAACCTAACCCCCAACGCATGCATTTTCTAACTAGCTAAGCCGCTGATTATTTAGTGAGTTTATTGAAGAATAAACTTTGTCTACGGTGGCTTAGGATCCATTATCTTGACTTTGAATGTCCTTGATAAGAATAAGACCTCTGTCAGTTGTGTTATAGATGCTTTGTAACTCATC
>DATBGR010000386.1:0-2602 GCA_036557905.1 Nitrososphaeraceae archaeon
ATATGATTTATTACTCTTAACGATGATGAGGTATGGTTTCAGATATCAGCCCCAACCTGGTTCATGCAAATTTCTTTTTTGTGGATATTGTCGGTCTATCTGACCCATCTATGTCAACTATGATACAAATTAAAAAAATAAAAATGTTAAATAAATGTATCATATCATGTGAAGCCTTCAAACGCACTCCAAAAGATACCCTAATTGTTTTGCCTACGGGGGATGGGATGGCTATTGGTTTCCTGCAAGGTCCAGAGCTTCCTCTTCGACTTGCTATAGAATTGCATGCAAATCTCGCGAAATATAATAAAGGACGCCTTCCTGCTGAAACTATAAGAATAAGAATTGGAATACATAGTGGCCCTGTATTTTTAGTTAATGATATTCTTGGAAACAATAACGTATGGGGCCCAGGAATAATCATTGCGAGGAGGATAATGGACATTGGTGATGATGGCCACATTTTACTTGGAAGAAGGATTGCCGAAGATCTTAGGGAAATTTCTGATGAATACAAGTCGATAATAAGGCCCTTGTATGACTATACAACTAAACATAGTCAAAAGTTATTTCTTTATACTGCTTGTGGTAGAGGGTTTGGTAATGCCAGACTACCAAATAAGAATTCGAATCAAATGAGCAGTGCTATTGTTGGGGCTAGGAATAAAGCAATCAGTTCAAAGCTCGCACTCACATCTAGTGGCACGATATACCCATCACTGGAAGTTAATATCACAATCAAGAATTTAAAGACCATGCTTGTTCATTACAAGAGGGTGTACGAGATTCGAAATCTGTCTGATGAACCAATTTACGAAGTTGTACACGGCATAGCAACAGATGTTGGTAAAAGGTTTGAAGAGCTAAACGTGAAAGTGACTGATGAAGATGGTTTACCTTTAATGATATCGAGTATACCTATAGACAAGCCATTCCAGAAGGAGTTCACAACAATCTTCAATAGGCCAGTTGTAAGCTCGGAAAAAGAGCGTCGATACTACACCTTAGAATATGATGTAGAAGAGACAGGAAAGTACTTTGAGAATTATTTTGCCACAAATTGCGGAAGATTTGTGGTCAATATCGAGCTAAGATCTAGAATGAAGATTCCTGTAGTTTATGAAGTAAATATTGAGACTGATGAAGTTATAAAATGTAAAACTCAACCTATTATGAACAGGAAATTGGACTCCGGTCATGCTTCAAGATTCAAAGTCGCTAAGTGGGTTAGACGTGATATAACTAAAGGCCAGTCGTTTAGATTTCAATGGACTTAGGATACCTCTTAAGCTAATAATCCTGATCATACTACTCCTAGAATATTTTTTCATAACTAGCTGTTGCACTTGCACTGATAGGTTACAGTGTTAATTACCTACATAGGTTACACTTTTCTGCTTAGTTTCTATATGTGTACTGGATGTAATTAATCTTTGTAGCAACTGTAACAACTATTTGTATGATGAATAGTTGTCTTGATGATAAGGTCATGAGTTACAACAGGGTTCAAGAGAGGTGTTCTTACCAGCTTCATTCGTTGATAATTCTGGATGATTGTCGGCTATGGTAGCCCAGATATTATCGACTTTGAATCTAAACCGTATGTCATGTAAGGTATGTTTATCTAATGATAGACTGTCGATAAATGACACTGATGACACTGAAGTGACCACCCCGTATGGTTATCTGTCATCCATTCTTGTTTAGGTTGGGTAAAGTTAGTCTTTGCATATGCATTTTCACTGGATGATCTACGTTCTTATCCATTGTTTAATTCAACAAGTGGGAGCACCAGTACGTGTCATTGTCATTGTTAATTTATAGATTCTGCACTCTCCGCATCTATTATTTAAATTCAGTTAGCTTTCTCTTAGAGGGATTAGCCTTCGCAGTAAGTACAACCTTAGCGATCCCGATGTTTTTCTTATTATGTATTTCCATAAGTATTGACCACATTGGCGAGATTTCTTTTTGCCTTTGACTACAGAACGACAAAGTGTCGTTCTGTCATCTCTCTTAGGCTGAGGCTTTTACTCCCATTCAGCTATACAGTATTTCTATATTTCGAATTGAAATAGATCCCTTGTGTTATTTCTTCGCGCTCCTCATGATAGAAATTATCATTATAATATTTAGTAGCCTTATCTCATGATCTATAGCATACATAAATTATATAACCATTCATAGTCGTCAGTCTATACCTATGGCACAGCTTTTTTGATGATCTTTTTAACACGACATTCCTCAGTTCATATTGTAACACTATGTCCGAAAATAATCATACCGGACCAGTTCTTGAATTTCCATAAAACACGATGTAAAGTTATTTGCTAGGATCACATTGTAATTTTCTGCGTCTATGGTAAAGTATTAACATTCGTATTCCACTATCCGCTTAATGAGGTCAATTTTTAAAAGAAGATACCAAATAGATATTAGTCATACTAGTTACCTCATCGTTATAGAGTAGAAAGTGGTAAACTTAGCTACTGAGCAGAATGGACCCCAACAATACTTCAGCCATCCTTTGATAAAAAAGGACAGTATTGAATTTAGATTATATCAAAATAACATATTTGAGTCTGTCAAAAATAAGAACGCC
>DATBGR010000387.1:0-9693 GCA_036557905.1 Nitrososphaeraceae archaeon
ATTAGAAAAATAAAGGGAAGTAGCAGGCAGACTTTCCTACTCGTTCAGTCTAGATTATCCGTTTGGGTGGTGGTGCTAGTGATTAGCGTGATCGCCCCCACCGCCACCATTTGGACCGTCGCCACCGCCATTGTGTCCTCCGTGATGACCGCAGTGCCCACCGTGTCCATGACCGTGAGAAACTGAATGGTGTGCTTGCGCAGGTTCAGATACTGATAATATTCCTACTGTTGCCATTGTTGCTACAAGAGTAACGATTACAAATATTGCTCTAAGATTCATTGACTGTTGTTACGTGGTAATAGTGATAAGATCTAGTCAAAGACAATCGTAATTAATCGTATTTGCAATTAATAATTAATACTCCATTAGGAACATTCAGTCTCTATCTATATGATTGCCCGGGAATCAGGGATAGTTTAGTACATAAAGCCGCTGGACACTGCAACCCACCTGCTTAGAGGGATAGATTACATAAGCCGATTGCAGTGGCGGATACCAGCGACTACTATGAGTAATTGTACTTTGCAAAAGCGGTGTAGAGTAGTATTTTACTCTGACTTAACTTTGTTATCTAAGGTATAACTAGTAGTGAGTGAAGTAACTGCGTGTTTTCAGCGGTATTGCACTTGCTCTGCATATATCGACGAAAATGAGTAGATGAGCAGACATGCGTTCACAGCTATGCTGTTGTCCTACCTCCTCTCTTCATGCGGGAGATAGGACTGGCTTAGCTGTCTTTGAATTTGGGCGTTGTTGTGCAGGGTTAAGTATTGAATAATTCTGAGAACTACAACATAGGCCTAGTGCTGACCTGTTGGTACCGGCACCATTTTGTACGCTGTCACAGAATAGATCTAAATAGTTTATGCTGCTGACCATACTATGAGCCAGTTTGAAATTTCCATGATTATTGTTGTCACTATGGTTACGACAATTACTATAATTCAACCAGTACCAGTAGTCAACGCCACAACTTCTCTAGGACGTGTATGTGACGATAATATCAACTGTATAACCAATGACGGTAAAACAGTAGAACTTTCCAATGCAAAGTGGACATGTATCCGTAACGCTCTACAAGGCGCATTTGAAAAGGCAATATCGATATCTAATCCAAAACTTTGGGCAGTAATAACTGAAATAACATTGGGAGTATGTTTAACTTCTATAAAATGAAATGTCAAAAACATGGAGAATTTCTCTCGATATATCTATAAAAGTATATAACCAACAAAAAATCCAAAGATCTGACACAGAAACCTATTGATAACCAATTCACTATAGAAGAGATAAACGTTATCCAAGATGCCTTAACTTTCACACTAAGTTGTGTAGATACTCGTGAGATTCCACAGTTTAATAAAATGAAACTAGTTCTAGCTAAGGTAGCAGGACTAATAAAACAGGTTTAATGATTTCATACAGTCTGTCAGTAGGACTATGTACTCATCGCCCGTAGAAGATAACTGGGAAACAAGAATGTTTTTACATGCTTGCCTATCCAATCATTTTTTCCATAAATGGAAAATTTTAACAATTTTTGGACAGAAGCGATAATAATGTAGTTAGTAATAATAGCACTATCGTGATATGAATGCAGTATTATTATCATCGGAATAGAACTGACATAATCGAATCCATTTTAAATATTGCTAATGGTAACGAAGTAAGGCAGATTGAAATATTAAATAAAGCAAAAATTACCCATGCTCTATTCAAAGAATACATGTCATTCCTGATTCAATATGGTTTGATAGAATATGTACCACCACGACAAGAAACTTATTACAAAACTACGGCAAAGGGTTTAGATTTTTTGAGTATATCTAATAAGATGAAGGCTTTGATCTTACCTCCTTCAGACTTATCCCCAGAGACTTGTATTCCGACAATAAGAAAGAGAAAATTATATAGACCACATCTAAAGACCGTGTGGTGTTATTCAATTGTTATCGTATTCCTTCACATATTCCAAACTCTTTATGCAAACTAACTAACTTTTTGGTACGAATAATTGACTAATTCCAGTTTATGAGATTCAAGTCCTGTTATCTAGAGTATTTTTAGTTTAGTTATTTACTTCTGTCCAGGATAGCCATAGTGTCCGTATCTGCTATTTCTTTATAGTTTATTGTCCAATCTACAGGGAAGAACGAGGCCTTCAATAGTATCATAACATTTCGGTTGTTTGCTGGACTAGATGGTGAACAGACCATAACTGGCTGGTTCGGCAAACTGGCCATATCATTAGCAGGATAGTTCAGATGTGTTACTAGCTTAACCAAAACTATATCCGATATGCCATCTAAGTTATAAGAGCAATAGCAGGTGGTGTCATAAAGAAATAACAACCATAAAAGTAAACTATGAAGTCAAAGATAGACTTGTCAGACTAGCGGCACAATTAACACTAATCGATGGAAAGAAGAGGACTATGCAACAAATTATTGAACTATTTTTAGAATATTACGAAGCAGGTCACGAGCTTAGTGATAGTGACCCTGACAATAATAATAAAAGTAGATTAACTAGAAGCTCACCTGAGCCTGATTACCAACAGAATCTTCTTAGGGAATCTAGTTCCCTGCCTGCTTAATAATATCTCCGGGCAGGTAATAATTATCAAAAAGGACTAAGAAATGATTACTAGAAAGCATGTGGGTCAATCCATAACAGTTGTTATTTTCACTGTTGTTATAGCAGCGATTATCACACTGTCAGTACATACTGTCCATGCAGTGTCAGTACATAATTCTAATGGACAAATGATCCAGTCTGTAGGTCATAAAGCTCCTCTAAAGATAGACGAGAGTATATCTATGGAGTGTAGTCCTCGTTACAATATACAACCACCAGCAAAATTTGTCTTTACATCGATAAATAGTAGTGACAAATAAATGAATATGAATAAAGTATTAGGATACGTGATGATTGGTACAAGTGCGATATGTCTAATTATTGCTGCTATCTTAGCAATTGATCGAATTATATATCCACATCATCCACCTGCTTTAGTTACAACAGTTATTTTTGTCATAATAGGCACTGTCCTTATCTATGTAGGTATGCATGTAATCGCGCCAAAGAAAGAAAACGGATCAAATTTAGGGTTTGAAAACGGGCTTCGTATTTTTATACCGTTCTTGCTAGAGTTAGCCGCTTTACCGGAAATATTGTGCTATTCTTGATAATACTATACCACTTATACACCGGCTCTGTAAAGTTAAGGAAAAATCTATAGCTTTATGTCTCAGATATAGGTTATGCTGTGTCAAATAAGAAAAAGAACAGAACCAGAGGATATAGCCTATTGTCTGTATCTTTATTTCCTAGGTCTTTCACTGAGAAATACTTCCAAAGCCGTGTCTAGATTTGTTAAACGAAGTCATACTGCCATCAGAGACTGGATTCAAAAATATAAACCAGAGATGTTAAGTTCCAGAAAGATACGTATTACAGAATTTATAATTGATGAAACTATCATTAAGGTTGGTTCTGAATATATCTGGTTATGGATAGCCATTGAAAATGATAACCGGGAAATCCTTCAAATAAGCATATCAAAGAAAAGAAATATGTTTGTTGCAGAACGTTTTATATTAAATCTTGTAAAAAGGTATGGAGAACATCCTGTTTCCACAGATGGTGGTACATGGTATCCACAGGCTTGCAGATTCTTGAAACTAAGCCACCACATCCATTCTCCATATGAAAAAAGTATCATAGAAAGGACAGTACAATATATCAAAGATAGGACTGAAGGTTTCGACGATTATTTTCCTTGTAGAAAAAGTAAATGCAAGTTACAACACATACAAAAATGGTTGAATCTATTTGTCAGTCATTATAACAATAATCTGTTTTCTTAACTTTACAGAGCCTATACACCTGTTATCAATTTAACCTCCAAGATTACTAAAGAAATCTAGTCGCTCTGACTTACGTAAGACCAAAATCCAATTGCCTTAATTACGTTATCTATATGACCATTTCCTATTTATTGTTGGCTCCATCAGTACAACACTTTGTAACAGAATTACCAAGTTCGGTATTACATTGTTACTATTGGAATTGTACAAGTATAAACGGGCAACGGCGCGCCTATTTATCAGTTGGGGCCATTTAAGTATAAATCTCCACTGTTTCTATTATATCTTATTTCAGACATAGGTAATACATTAAAGTGGTGATCATACAAATATCTCATTTCCCTAGAGAATAGGTTTACATCGGTGTCATACTGATTTTTTGAATAGTTCATATTAGGAGCATTAGTAATACTATGATAGGTAACTATAGGAATGGCATTTATTGTTCCACCATCATTATATTTATCCTGACTATTTATTTCTTGTATAAATTGCTCAAACATCTGCGTAGAATTATATGAATTATTTATGTTGTTGTGAGGATGATGAGTCCAGTTTTTAACAGAATACCTATCTACATTTAATAACATATCATAGTACATAGCAGCATTAGACAAATTAGTGCTTTTGTTATTGTTATTATTTTCATTTTTACTAATGCTATTAACAGGTGCACTTGTCGGAATATTATGACTATGGCTACTACATTCTCCGTTAGAGTAATCCGTCTCATTGATTCGGCTCTTTTTATCTTCCAATGATAAATTACAATTCAGGAATGCAAGTGGCTTATCTCCGGATCTTCCAAGTTGATAGTACTTTGCTACCGTGTTTATTACAGTGATATTGTTATGCCCTATGTCATAAGGATAAGCAAATATTGGAACATCATTATTATTTATATTCTGACTTACACTATGATCAATAATACATTGTTTTGACTGTCCTATTTTCATTCCTATTATTACCTGTAGGAATCTCGATAAATGGTGTTGCTCCGCTGCTACCAGATCCTCCCCCACTTGTTACTAATGGCAATTTGCCATCCCATCTTTGGGCTTTAAGCCATTCCAAATAAGAGGGACTACTTTTCAACTTCTGATCTATAATAGTGATTGCTTCTGATTCTCCTTCAGCTTGAAGAACATTAGATTGTTTGACTCCTTGAGCTCTTGCGATATTGGCTTTTTGTTCTCCTACGGCTTTAGCTTCTGCTTGTTGTGCTTCAATCCCTATTCTCCTTAATTCATTTTGAGCCTGTAGTGCTCTTTGCTGAGCTGCTACCTTAGCTTCAACTGCCTTTATAAATTCAGGAGAAAATTTGAATTCTGTTATTGATATTGTATCTACTATTATATTATAAGCGGCCAATCTTCGTTTGATTTGCTGTTCAATCTCAGTTTTTACCACTTCTCTTTTTGTTATTAATTCTTCTGCATTAAATCTGGCAGTAACTTGTTTTACAGATTCTTGTATAGCTGGTACAATCACCCTATTCGCATAGTCATATCCCAAGTTTTTGTATACTACTTGTACATTATCTGGGTTTATCCTGTAATTTAGGGCAACTTGAGTACTAACATCCTGCAAATCTTTTGAAGCAGAAGCGGCACTTTTTACTATCTTTTATGTTCTAACCTCCATTTGTATTATATTGTCACGTAATGGAACAATAAAATGAATACCTTCGTTTAGTGATAGAGTTGTATTTACAGCACCAAATGCAAGAAGAATTCCTCGGTTTCCAGCATCAACTATTTTTACACTTGAAGTCGCTATAAAAATTGAGATTATAATTCCTATAATAGCTGGGATTATTAGTTTTTTCTTGTTTGAAGAGCCTGTATATTCAAGAGGTTCACCTTCGGGAGTAACCCTTTTTCTAGCACTGTTAAAGCGTTTGCTGCCACCAGAGAAAGGACTTCGCACTATGAGTCAATCCTTCTCATTTTTGAACCACATACAGGGCACGAAGTTTCTTTATGCAGTTTGCCACAGCTCATACAGTAATACTTTATCGTACTAAGTTGTTGATGTTGCCCTCCTACTACTTCAACTACACCAAAAATTGAAGAGTCAAGAAGGCCTTTCTTTCTATACATGCATGTTCTTTTCATCGTCATTCTTCTTGATTTATAGAAGCTGATTAGAAGGCAAATAATTAATGCAGTTATAATTGATATAGGAAATGGTAAAATTAATGATATAATAATACCAACAGCGATATAAGTACTGATCCACTTTAACTGATACATAAAAAGCTTTTTGCCACTATCATTATTAATGCCATCATTCATAGATTCCTTACCCCTTTGCTTATCCTCATAATAATTATCATCATTAATATTCCCACAAAATAATCTTTTAAACAATTATGAAGAGAATCAGGGTAGAATGTTACTCCCATAGAGGACATTAGCCAAATTTACATACTCTACTAACGGGATTTGTCTTATCACTCTCTGAGTGGGACATCACATATAAGTGGCAACAACTACTACTGGCTATCGATTGATATATAATATGTATTTATCCAGAAGCATTGTAATGCCGCCGAATGTAACCTCGTCATTTGCTAATTCATTCTCTCTACCATCTACGAGAATCTCCTTCTAGTAGTCCTGCGCCTATATGTATTCTGTCTATATGTTTTGATAACTCGGTGTTATCATTGAATCTAGATTGACAATATGGACACGAAGCTTTTCGTACTTTTTCTTTCACCAATATCTCAATCATTTCGTCTGTTGAAGATTTAAGTCTACGGTGTACATTGAAACACAATGTAATAAATAAATTATAGGTCAAGAATCATTCAACAGTCTATAAAATTAATTATGATAGATACTTTCTCCAAGACATAGCCAGTATAGTAACAAACTGTACGAGTAAGGAAAGTGGGAGAGTAGTAGATACGGGGGTATATCTGACGAGTATACCCAGTGACTATATGGAATGTAAATCACCTGTCCATATAGAACAGCAATTTCAGAATAAGATATTTGATGTTATACTCTTCCAGGGAGTCCATAAAAGGTGTATCACATATGAGCAAGTAATAATATAATCATCGTATTGATAAGAGTTATGATATCTAAATTGTTGTCATCTTCTTGTCAACTACAAAAACAACAAAACTATAACAATAAGAAAACGCGGCATAAAGATACAGTAAGTTTCGGAATTGATTTTATTCCAAGTCATATCAAAAATTATGATAGATCGTACCAGCATAAAGAGGCCATAAAACAGCCAAATTATAAGCTAATAGAAAAGAAGAGTTTTTTAATTTGCAAGTCATGCTTTTGGTGTGCCTCATCATATTGTAGTAGATATTTACAAATTATGCCAATTTCAAGTTGTCCTTTATGCGACAGAAATAACATAAAAGAATTGGCATTAAATTCTTCTAGGGAGGACCTCGTTTCCATAACTGATTGATATTGGTTGCATAAGTAGGGATACTAATAACAATGAATATTACTGAGTCAGAAGAGCCACTTCGAATCATAGCTAAGACATGTGGCTGTAAACAAGAAGCAAAAAAGGTGGGGTACTCTATCATAGACGCTTATCATTTTCTCTGTTTAGATAAAAAAGACATTATATTGGCACAGTCAGAAGCATGTGAAAGACTGTTGGTACAAACATCTAACGGAATAGACAGAAAAGTAATAGAAGATGAAATGGCGGAATTAAAAATGGCATTAGATCTTATGCCTTAATCAAAAACTAAAATTACCTCCAGATATGGCACATAGATATGCGGAACGATCTGCATCTGCATAATTTACTCACTGGCTATACCTCGCTTCCATCTGCTTACCTTTCTTACATATAAAATATATTTGCATCATATGAAGTGTAAGGTGAGCGATTGAACTATGCAGTATTCTTACTCTATATAATTAAATCGAATTCAACATCCTTTTTCGATGTTAATAAATAAAAATCTTTATTCTATTTTTATTTCAATTCTATCTTTTAGACCTACACTTTCTATAAGAATTATTAATGCCCTATATTGTTTGATGAAGGTCAGACCTTTGCTAGTTATCGAAATAAGCCCACTATTATCATGTCTATAAATCATTTCCTTTCTTTCCAACTCACCAAGGTGATGAACCATTTTATCATAAGATAATCTAGAGTAATGTTGTACATGTGTGGGTTTAGCAGCTACTGCTATCTCATTAGTAATCATATCATCCTCTATAGCACAAAGTATTTCATAAAATAGTTGAAGCTTATGTCTTCTATCTTGTCTCAATTTCCATAGCCTTCCTCCGTAAAGCTGCACTGGTAGAGTAATACACTACATAAACAAACAGGGCTAGTCCTGCTAATCGAAATATTATTGATCCGATAAATGCCATAGAGCTGTTATCAAAGTACGTCATTAATAATGAGTACTGTTCGAGTGCAAGCAGCATAAATGCGGCAGGAGTGAAAAGTAATTTGATATTAGATCTCTTGACTAATGTGACGGAAGATGTCTTGATTATGTAAGCAAGTGCGATGATGTTAAAGATACTCATATAAATTCTCAAGTCTGCTAGTACTGAGTAATCAAAATAAGGTCTCAAGATTAGATCAGAGGTTGCAATTATAAGTGGTATCAAGATTAATGTCGCGGATAGAAGGACCATCACTGTGTCAAGACTTTTCTTCCTCGTGGAAGACAGATAAGCAGAAATAGACGGCCTGTCAATAGGATCAATATCGAGTGGGCCACCATCCTCTTCTTCTTCCCACTCCATTTGACTCTTGTAATATTGATTTTTAAATCGGTACGAAATCGCAATTAATGCAAATGCCTCCGATTGAAGTATTAACTGAATCCAAAACAATTCAGGATACAACAACTCATTAATTCTAAAAATCAAACTAATATACTCAAATACAAATGATAGGCCCAAAAGTGCAAAGCCTGTTGGTAGACCCAGGAGATATCCAAATTGAGTAAATCTATAAGATCTAAAGAAACACCACGACATAATAAACGACAGAAACACTGATGCAGCTGTTATTGCCAGGCTGATTATACTCGAAACAGCAGAGGAATTAAGTAGCACATAAGGATTTAAAATATTTGGATCTAGTACAGTCAATGTCTTTTTTTGTCTCTAAATGGTAATAAAACATCATGTTTAATTAGAATTGGTAAAAAATTACCTCTCTTCTAGAGAGTTTTTTAGTACTCTAATTAACAAATATCCAACACGTGAGCAATAGATAACAACACCTTACGGTAGACATTCATAGGTAAGTAATATGCTTTGTAGAAGTTGTGGAAATGAGATGATTGCATTCGAGTACTGCAATCATTGCAATCAGTCAATTCAGTCTAGATGTCGTACTTGCAATAAGGAGAATGAGAGGTCAATTCACTTACATTAAATGAGATCCTATATGTAACTGCATAATAATCTAACGGCCTTCTCAATAGTTACTACTGTCTTTCAACTAATTTCATTTATTCAATTTCGCACACCATTAAATAATTATACTGCGGCTCATTAATAACATTGTGTACAAGAACTGGCTTTTTCTGCGTGGTTTGATTCAAACAAAAAAAGAATTGGGTCATATTCTCTTTCTATTTCTTAGTTACTTCTATGAGTATCCCAAAGTAGGTACTACTTTATTCAAAGCAGATATGACCTCATTTAGGCTCTTTCCTGAACTTGTTAATACTAACATTACTTGATTCTTATCTCCTCCAGTTGTTCCACCGCCTCCACGCAGACTTTTGAATGGATATTGATTGTCAATCCCCAAACCTAGAGCCTTTAAATCTGAACTAACTTTCTCAAGAAGC
>DATBGR010000388.1:0-7348 GCA_036557905.1 Nitrososphaeraceae archaeon
CCTAAAAGAAATCGAATGTACTGTTAGTGGTTTCGGCGCGTTTACCCCAGTGATTGTATCAAATCTCGCACGGAATAGCGGTGAATTAGGTTTGAGTTGCTCTCCTAAATGCTGTCTCCATTCTAGGTATTGATCAATTAGACGAGCGCACTCCGGAGTACAGAATGTTGTGTAATGCTCTTGCTCCTTTTTGTAGACGTTTATGCGATATAACTTGTATTTTTCTATTTTTGTAATATCACGTAACCTAAGATATTGCATTGCTCCCCTCCTTAGTCCGGCTGAACACATCAGCAGGATTATGCATTTATCACGAAGCATGGCGACGTCCACTAGTGCTTTTATTTGTTCTTTAGAATATGGTTTATCCTCTATAACACTATAATATTTCGCCCTGAATTTGTTGAGCTTTTTCCAGTTTATGGTAACGTCGTTCATTTGATAAAAGTGGGATATCGGAGCAATGTATGAGGATATAGTAGCCGGTGCTAGATTGCGTTCGTGTCTCAAGTAAATAATGTAGTCACGTATCAATCCCTCTAATATAGGCTGTTTTATTGATAACATATCTTCGTGATATGTTATCTTACAATAGGCCATAAAATAGGAAAAGTTAATGATATATTCTTTTCTAGTTATGGCGCTATTTGTACTATTGATAAAGTTCTTGTATGCATCACTACTATTGCTACTACTACCTTCCTCGATCTGTATCCTTTGCCTGTTCAAAGATAACAGTTGAGCGTGAAACTAATATTTAATGATAGTATGCACAATAATCAAACAACTATGATGATATTTTAGTATTCTCTCAATCAGACTACTTAGTTGTGAGTGAGCACACTCCGCTTTAGGTTCAACATGTTTTTATAAATTAACAATGTGAAAGGAACTCACAAACCTTACTTTAATATGCTAGACAAAAACAATGGTACGAAGATAGTCTAGTTGATTATACAGAGATCTATGAAGAGGATTTGAATATCAATATGAATATTCTTAAAATATCTGCCATTGGTATGCTTGGGTTTCTAACAGTTCTGAGTTTTGTATTAGCATCGTTGGGTAGTGGTGTAAGTATGATCATTGGTCCTATTGCATTTGTTATTCTAGTGATTATGTTGATACAAGAGAAGCGACGAAGAGGCAAGGTATGGTGAAGATCACGAAAATTAGCGCTCTGATGACCTTTGTTTCAGCGTTCAGAGACAGTTTCTAGTAAGTCAAGACAATGCTGACAACCTTCCTTATCTGCATGCTTCTGGACCAACCCTAGCAGTTTAAGCAAGTCATTCATTACCTCATCCTTGGTCATTATGTTTAATGGATTTAGGACTTTTCCCTTTTCTATGTCATTCATTGTATATTACAGCGCTATGCGACTAGACAAATCTCCAAGAATCCTTATATGGTTTTACCAACTTTGTTTATATTGCATATACGATTAGTTTGTCCGATAGAAATATTCCTGGCTAAATCTAAATATTAATTATTTTTCTTTTTTTGATAATTATGTTATATTTAATAAGGTATCGAAAAACATGCATTTAGAGTCTTTATATACCTATATGATAATCTGAAAAAGATCGATAGAACAATCGATTAAATGAAGATATATCTTAATACTGTCATGCAGATCCATTTACTCACATAATGGTCTATTCAATTTTATATTTTTGTAGTACTTGAGTCATGTTTATGTATACTATAAGCGAGTGTATGATGATGAACCACTAGATAATCTTCAATCCCAAAAAAGGCATCTTAATAGTCCAGATCTAATGATAGCACTTTGCAAGATAGAAGAGGAAGGCAATCTGGCCATAATTTGTAAACAATATCGACATCTCAATGTTTTCCACATTGAAGAAATATGAGCATTGTAATGTGAATATATCTTGAATGAAAAACTGATAAGGTTTTTTGTTATCTATATTGGTAGTGCTAATCTACAATTGTTAGATATTAATATGAATATCGCAATGGCTATAGCTTAGCTTAACTTAATTTAGTTCTCGACACGAAGATCAAAATACTAGAAGTATAATAGATGAATATTACGAGATTGCAATAGTTCATCGAAACAATTCCTATTTATTTATTTGTTAGGAATTTGTTGTCAAAGCATGAAAAATACACTGCTTTGTATTTATTGATCTAAGCCATGATCCTTTACTAACTATAGGAATTCGATATACCTCAGTTACTGATGGGATATTCCTGTAAATTTTCTCATACTCATGCATGAAATTATGTGGTGCCACCCTTCTCGGTTTCTCTTTTTCATGCCAATCAATATTTACAATATGATGATTTGACATATTGACAAGCTTGATCATAACCTTTTCGATTTCAGATGGTAATACGTGCATGAGAACTTCAGATGCTATGACTAGATCATATTTTCTTTGGTCTTGAAAAGATTGAATATCCGAAATCATAAAATTGAGTGGATTATCACTTAATGTCTCTACCACTGATCTAGTGAATTCTTTGGCATTTTCTATTTGATCCGGAGACAGATCTATTGCTTGATACTCTCGGATATTTGAAAAGTTTGAGAGTAGTAATTTGGTTATGCGTCCGAACCCACAGCCGACTTCAAGTACAGTCGAAAAGGAAGATGAAGAAGCAAGATTTCTTTTCAAATAGTCAATGACTAAACTCTCCTGTAGCTCAAAGTTCTTGTTATATCGAAATTGTTCTTTGTAGGTCTTACCGTGTTCATACCAATATTCATGGGGATCGTATACATCAAATCCCATTGATACATTTTAGAATCTTGCACTAATTAAGAGTTCGTCTAAATCTGCCTCAATTGGAAGATAAGCTAATATGTGAACGGCTAGATTCTCTACATGACAGATATTTAAAAATACTAGATACAAATTCTATTGGGCATTTTTGGTCTAGACACAAATTCAATTTGTAATGATAAAACTGACTGAGTTGCTAGTTTGCCAAGTTCTATAACGCACTCAATAATCTTATTGGCAAATCATGAGATAAAAGACGTTTGATATCGTAGCGCATAGTGAGAACATATCTAAATATCCGTCTGTATATCGTCTTTCTAAGTTTTGAATAAATCGGTAATAGTGAAAGTCATCGCGGATATTGTGGATGTCTGTCAAAGGACCTACTTGTATATAACCTTAGTAGTTATTATTAACTCATAAAAAAAGCTTGATTTATAGTATGAAGCATTCCATGATTAAACACTAGGTCGGTAATCAGTACATCTCATATTGAACATACAGCAAGTTTTCTGTGGACAAGTGGTAATCTATTACTAGTATGTCTCTATTCTGATGCAGTTGTTACAGTGCTATTTGAAATATAATAATGGGATAAGATTATAAAAGGAAATAATGATAATTAGTTTCACAATTTGGGACTGCATTCTACGAACTTAGTCTATGAAACTCATTAATGCAGTTAAATATCTTTACAATGAAATTGTCTTGTGAATAAAACGATAGTTTGATAGCATGGATCTTTTGATGATAGAAAAAAGTGATGAATTCTTGTCCTTTTTCTTATCGCTACTCTCCTTCTTATCTTTATCATTACTACCATGATCGTCTGGATTCTGGCTTTGTGTATTACTAGTGTCATCGCTTCCATTGCCCCTTTGAGCCTGCTTTTGATGCCGTGAAAGACGCACAAACAATTTTAACTAGTTTCTAATTGAACTTCAACTTGTGAGTAGGGCCGAGCAAAAACAAGGAGAACAAGAACATTACATTTCATACGAGGAGTTTTCAAAAGTACATTTGAAAATTGGTAAAGTTATTCAAGCAGAAGGTGTACCGGGTATGAAAAAGGTGTTTAAGGTAAGGGTTGATATCGGAGCAGATCAAAGGGATTTGGTTGTCGGTGCTGCGCCATTCTACAAACCAGAAGAATTAGTTGGTAAAGTAGTAGTAGTTTGTACAAATCTAGAACCTAAAAAAATTGGTGGTATAGTTTCAAATGGAATGTTACTTGCTGCCGATGGACCTGAAGGAAGGCCAACTTTTCTTACTATTGCAGAAGAAGATGATGTTGGCATTGGGGCTGTAATTAAGTAGCCATTCACTATGTAACTAAACATGTACACAGCATTAAGGAGTACGATTTTACCATTTCATTATATTACCATTCTGCAGCATACACATAGACCTACAATATTTGTTGACTACCAGCTTGCAGAAGATCTAATATGCAGCCATAAAAACCGACAAACAAGTCGAGTTGTTCCGCGAAAATCTTTTGGAACTATATATGGCCCTTAGATATGATGTATTATAGTACAGTAACTTGTCGTATATTGACTCATGGAACGATATGTATATTGTCTTTTTTGTAGATCTATGGTGGCTCTGAAGTCTACCAAAGCTGGCAGTATAATGTTAAGGTGTAATATATGCGGAGTTTTAGTATTTGCTAACGGAATAGAATGTTATTCCAGCAGCGGATCCAGACGTTGCAGGACTTCGTATTTACATCTATACATAGACTAGTACTTGCAATGACTGCATCAAAGACATAAATCTTATCGCTATCAGGCCAGAAATCAATGGCAGCTAGCTGTATTACGATTGATTCATACAATACTTTTTTTGTGCTGATGTTAATTTGAGGTGATGTGTATTAGAAACGTTATCTAGACATTATGCCGACCTTGTATCATGGGATTGCCGAAGTAGATTCGATTCGATTTCTTATCGGGAATCTTTATAGGGGTTCTGCAGGCGATCTTATAAGTAGTCCGACACTGAAGGTGTCAACTTATCCGTGGTAGATAGGTAAAAAAAGAAGATCATCTATCTCATCATTATGTTCACCCAATATATTCAACAAATTAACAACTCAATTTTAACCGTTCGTGTTGAGAAGATGTTATGAACGTTTGCTTTCTTAGAGAATATGAGTTAAATTTGGAAATGGAGAAACAAATTGCCCAACTAACCGTATATAACATCGTTAGTTCGGGGGTTATCCGGAGTTTTCTAATTTGAATGAATGGAATAAAAAACAATGAACAGCAGCAATAAAACAACGATAAACACAAAGAGCGCTTGCCGCGATGCGTTAGTGATTGGGGGAAGTCTAGCCGGACTATTTACGGCTCGTGTCTTGGCCGACTTCTTTAACACTGTCACAATTCTAGATCGTGACATCTTTCCTCTGACACCAGACCATCGCAAAGGGGTTCCACAATCGTATCATGCACATGGCTTACTTCCTACTGCCTTCCCTATCATTGAGCAGTTCTTTCTTGGTATCATCAACGACCTGTGTACAGACTGTGCTGACGTCGCCTCTGACATAATTCCACTTGCCATTGTGTCTCCAAAAGGCTTACTGCCATTGCCAAAAATGCTGGAAGTTTCCATCAGCTTCAGTCGTCCTCTGCTGGAGTGGCATGTGCGTGATCGTGTCTCAAAGCTGCCCAATATCCACATCATTACTAATACCGAAGTCACAGGACTACTCTCGAGTCAGGATCGAACGGGTGTTTTGGGAGTCCAGATTCGCGGGCGAGGAGGGCAGGGGTATAAAAGCAGTACTATTACTAGATTTTATGCTGATCTTATTGTTGATGCCAGTGGACGACATTCGAAGGCTCCGCAATGGCTGACGGAACTAGGATACGAAACCCCTCGCATAGAGACGATTAACTCTAATATCAGGTACGCCTCCCGTTTTTATGTCAAGCCTGAGCAGTTTCCAGCCAAGTGGCAAAACCTGATCATCAATGGACGTCCTCCTAACGACCATGGTGGAGTAATGCTTTCAGTTGACCATGGACGCTGGCATGTCACACTGGGAGGAATGGCTGGAAAAGCACCTCCGATAGACGAAGAAGGCTTTCTAAAATGGGCACACGAACTGGCTGACCCATCCATTTATGAAGCCTTGCGGATAGCACAACCATTGACCCCCATTCGTGGATATGGCACTCCAGAGAATCATTTGCGCCATTTTGAGCAGATGCAACGCTGGCCTACTGGCTTCATAGTCACCGGTGACGCAGTCTGCGCGTTCAACCCCATATACGGTCAGGGCATGACAGTAAGTGTCTTTGACGCAACGATCCTCAGGCGTTGTCTACAGGAGCAGCACAGTGCACCCAGAGTGAATTTCGAGCATCATTTCCAGCAGCAACTTTCAGAAAGTATCGAGACCGCTTGGCTCCTAGCGACCAGCGAGGACCTGCGTTGGCCAACAATTAGGTTGAGAGGAGCTAGGCCCAATCCTGGACTGTACTTATTGCGCCGCTATCTGGACATAGTCCTATATGCCGCTGTCGACGAACCCAAAATTGCTCAAGCGTACTTTAGCGTCCTGATACTGGCAACCCCGGTACACTCTTTAGTCAGTCTACGTATGGCCGCACGCGTTCTGACAGTGGCATCTAGGAGAGCCATTAAGTGCCTTTTACGAGGTGAAGACGCTTCTGGCCAAGCCCTCTCTCACGAGGAGATCTCCATAATACGCTCACTGCCTAGCAGCAACAGCAACATAACCAGACCAGTATCATTCATAGAATGAAAGATGTGATAGATAGGAAGGAAAGGAGAGAGATAGATATATGCAGAACTCGAAATCCCCAATTCTTCCAAACGATATCGACAAGTATGTGACACATCATTATGCCGACAATAACGGGGTACGCATACACTACGTCATGATTGGCCAAGGACAGACATCGATCGTCATGATCCATGGCTTTCCCGATTTCTGGTATACCTGGCGCAATCAGATGATCGCACTGATGTCCAAGTACCAAGTTGCCGCAATTGACTTGCGAGGCTATAACCTAAGCGATAAACCGCAAGGCGGAGAGTATTATCAAATGCGTCATTTGGTAAGCGATATCCAGGCAGTTATTCGCTACCTTGAGAAGGATAGATCTATCATCATGGGCCACGACTGGGGTGGAGTTATTGCTTGGTTTTTTGCAATGTATTTTCCGACTACGACCGAACGCCTGATTGTTCTGAATACTCCACATCCTAGCGGTATTGTTCGTGAGCTAGCACAGAATCCACAGCAGCAAATGAACTCTTCTTACGCACGCGACTTTCAGCAAGAGGGAGCTCATAAGCAACTCACTCCAGAATCACTCAGCGCATGGGTACACGACCCGGTCGCCCGAGAACGCTACATTGAGGCCTTTCGGCGGTCAGACTTTGATGCAATGTTGCAGTATTACAAACAGAACTACCCACGTCAGCCTTACCAGAATGCATCTTTCCAAGTCAATAAAGTACAGGTGCCCGTCCTCCAGATTCATGGATTGCAGGACCAATATCTGCTGGCCGGCGGCTTGAACAACACTTGGGAGTGGTTGGATAAT
>DATBGR010000389.1:0-18075 GCA_036557905.1 Nitrososphaeraceae archaeon
ATAATCTGTCAAAGCTATGTAAAGTTGAGACTATAGATAGAGAACGGCTGATTCTACGGATCTTTGAATCGAGAGCAAGCAGCAACGAATCGAGAATTCAGATAAGACTTGCCCAATTGCGGTATGATATGTTCAGGGCTAGGGACAGAGTAAGACTAGCCAAGAAGGGCGAACAACCTGGCTTCTTCGGTATGGGAAAATATGACGCTGATGTTTTTTTCTTGGATATCAAGCGTCACGTTACTATTCTGAAAAAGAAACTGGAGAGGGAAGAGAGGAGAAGAATGTTGTACAGGATCCAGAGGTCAAAGTTGGGTCTACAAACGATTTCCATAGCTGGCTATACATCAGCAGGTAAGACAACGCTATTTAATGCATTGACTGGCGAGTCAAAAGATGTGGGACGAGAGATGTTCACAACGTTGTCTACTTATACTAGAGCCATTTCCGTGCGAGATACCAAATTCCTGTTTTCTGATACTGTCGGTTTCATAAGCAAGCTACCTGCCTACATGATTGATGCGTTTAAATCTACTCTTAGTGAGCTCAAATATTCCGCGCTCATACTATTAGTTTTAGACATCAGCGATCCTATTCTTGAGGTCAAAAGAAAATATGACAGCTCTATTCGCGTGTTGAACGAACTGGGAGTTCCTGTGGGCAAAATATTCTACGTCTTAAATAAGGTGGATTTGATAGGCGAATCGGAAGGCGTCATAGAAAGAGTAGATAAGTTAGATATGATAAATAGAGAAAATTGCATTGCCGTTTCTGCTAAATCAGGACTTAATATCCTCAATCTAAGAGAATTGATGGTAAAATTTGTCTGTAGCAGATAAGAGCTACTTCACTAATATGGTGTGGATTTGAATGCCTAATGTAATAACCCAAACTTAATATTGTTTTCAGCATTTAACGATTAACTTCTCTTTAATACTTCACTTTCTGATATTGGTGTTGATTTGAAAATGCCATCACAACCACATTGAGGGCATATAGATGTACGAAAAGAATCTAGATTTGTCGATGCGCACCAATAACACGAGTTGCAAATTGCAAATTGTTTCCTCCTGGAAAGCGAATTTCGGACAATCTTATAACAATTCCTTGTACTATCAAGATAATTAGCACGATTATATAATTCCAGAAAACTCATAGGTAAAACAAAACATAGAATTTTATACTATAAAAGAATTCTGTCGATTCATCATATCTTACAATTTTTGACATACTATCAAAATTAGTAAATTATTTTATGGGAGCTTCCATATTGGATTCGGATCCAGACAATCAATTACCAGCGTACGTCAATATATTCTGTCCCAGATTCGAAATTTGGGCTCGTATGTATGTAGTCAATGAACCTGAGATTCAGTCAATCAGAAATAAAGACCAGACATAGAGTCATCGGCAATATTTGATAAGATCGCTTGGTTTATATCGTACCTGAAGGATCAAACGTTACGTTACTAGATATCGTCCTGATATCGCTTTTGGTATCTCACTGGAACAAAAGAGATTCCTGGATCCATTCGAATTCTTGTAGCTGATCATTGCCATCTTGAAAAGATCGGTCTATCGGATGCGTTGATGAATGCCTATCTTATTATAGAGGCTAAGACGATTAATTGATCTTCTGGCCATGTAATAAATCCACAAATCGTGGTCACGATTGGTAGAGTAACATATTACTTTTGCCATTGGTGAATTTAGACCAAGTTAGGATTTCAGTGATGGTAAGAGACCAATGTGATCAGTTTAGTGTTTTATGTTGGTTATAAATAACAAATATCTTAGTATACAAGGATTGTTGGTTGTCCAGTTGTACTTACGTCAATTCGCTTATTCGTTAATGCGTGTCACATTATTAGCACATCAGCTTTTTAGACACAATTTAGCAAATTCATTATACTATAAGAGATTTAAAAAAAATATGCTATGCAAGATAAGGATAATGGGTATGATTTCAGCGGAAACAGCAAAGTTAAAACTTTCAGAATGGAATGTGTTGTTAAAATATATGGATTTCTTACAGGCCAATGGCTTTACAGATTGTGGCAAGGGCCAGATTTTGGGACAAATATCTTTAATCAAAGAGTTCGTAGACGAAAACGTCATTTATGAAGAAAATACAAATGATATCATGGTAAAAAAAGAAACAACAAGTGAGAAAATACTCGAAACTGAGAATGATGGCGGCGAAAATGAACTTTCTACAAACGTGAAAGATGATGGTTCGACTCTATTAAAGCAAGTTAGTAACCTTGTTTCCGAGGGGGTGAAAGAGCAAGATCAATTGATTGCAATAAGAAAAGATGAATCTTTGTCGGGTGACAATCAACATATTACAGATAACAACAAAGTTTCATCTGATAAACCAAGGGGTTTAGTTTCGAGACGTACAGAAGCATTAATTACAAAAGAACTAAATGGTTCTTGGCTCGATAAGATTAAACGAATAACAGAGATCGAAGAGTGGAGATGACTCGATGATGATCTATTGACCTACTCATCAATAGTAACTGGTAATTATTGATGAGTTAAGTGCGCTTTTTCAAGTTATTCTATTGATGAAATTACGAAAATTGAGACTGCTGGTAATTTTGACCTACACAGATTGCTTCAAGCATAATTTTTGCAGATTGAGTCACGATTACATACTGTAATATCAAAATAACTAGGTTATGCCTCCTGGGGCAACATCGGCATCTTTTGAGCTTCTTCTTTTTGCGCCGATTTCTGGTTTTCCAAATTCCTCTGATATACGCTTATACATAGTCAATTCTTGGCTAGAAAGGGGACGAATCTTTTTCATGGCATCTTCGAATTCCTGCATACGTATTTTTAGCTCTTTAGCGTGTTTCTCGGCATCATCTGGGTCTGGATATTTTGTGATGTGTTTACGCAAGGCGAGCATAACCGCAGCTGAGCTCATGGATGAGATGTCAGCTCCTGTATATCCTTCGGATAAGTCTGCAAGCTGTTCTAATTTTACATCTTCGAGAAGAGGTTTGTTTTTGGTATGAATTTTCAAGATTTGAAGCCTTGATTCCCGATCTGGTGGTGACACATATAACAATCTGTCAAATCTTCCAGGCCTCAGAAGCGCAGGATCTATGATGTCTGGTCTGTTTGTAGCTGCGATCACTACCACGTTAGTTAATATTTCCAGACCATCCAATTCAGTTAATAGCTGGCTTATCACTCTCTCAGTTACATTTGAGTCTCCAAATCCTCCTCCTCGCGTAGGGGCTATTGCGTCAATTTCATCGAAGAAGATCAGACACGGAGCTGCCTGCCGAGCCTTTCTAAAGACTTCTCTGATGCCTTTTTCAGACTCGCCTACCCATTTGGAAAGTAGCTCGGGTCCCTTTATACTAATAAAGTTGGCTTCGCTCTCATTTGCGGCTGCCTTTGCCATTAGAGTCTTACCTGTTCCAGGAGGTCCATACAGTAAGATTCCTTTAGGAGGAGCAGCGTCAACGCTTGTAAACAATCCTTGGTATTTCAACGGCCATTCCACTGCTTCCTGAAGTTCTTCCTTTATACCGGGCAGACCTCCGATGTCATCCCATTTAACATTAGGCACTTCCACAAAGACCTCTCTCATGGCAGAGGGTTCCATTTCCTTTATCACACCAGTAAAATCTTGCATGGTGACGATTATTTTCCTTAGAGTCTCGCTTGGTATACTTTCTGATGACAAATCTATCTGCGGAAGCACACGCCTTAACGCTCTGATTGCGGCTTCCTTCGATAAGGCTTGCAAATCAGCACCTACAAAACCATGAGAAATATCAGCAAGCTTTTCCAAGTCAACATCTTTTGCAAGAGGCATTCCTCTTGTATGAATTTGCAATATCTCCAGTCTACCGTCTCTATCAGGTACGCCTATTTCGAGCTCCCTGTCAAACCTTCCGGGGCGCCGTAATGCAGGATCTACCGCGTTTACTCTGTTTGTTGCTCCGATAACCACTACTTTACCTCTTGCGGACATTCCATCCATAAGCGAAAGTAGCTGTGCGACTATTCTTCTCTCAACTTCGCCTGATACCTCCTCCCTCTTTGGGGCAATTGAATCTATTTCATCTATAAATATAATAGATGGTGCATTTTTTTCTGCTTGTTCAAATATATTTCGAAGTTTTTCTTCAGATTCGCCATAGTATTTACTCATTATTTCAGGTCCGCCAATGGTATAAAAACTGGCATTGGTTTCATTAGCGACTGCTTTTGCCAATAATGTCTTACCTGTGCCAGGAGGACCATGCAAAAGAACGCCCTTTGGAGCCTCAACGCCCAGTCTTTTAAATAATTCAGGATGTCTCAAAGGAAGTTCAATCATCTCTCGAACTTTGGCGACTTCGTTTCTTATTCCACCAATATCTTCATAAGTGATCGAAGGTGCGCCACCTTCTTTAGAGATTTGCACTGCCTTAGCGCTCTCTTCAGAAACTGTAATCTTTGTAGAATCCGTAATTATGACGGGACCAGAAGGATTAGTAGATATTACAACCAAATCAATTCTTTGACCCATGACGTTTATAGGTATCGTATCACCTTTGGTCATCAAGTGACCATTAAGGTAGTCAGAAAGGTAGTCCTCAGCACCGACTATTCTAAGAGGTTCAGTAGGTGCTAGAGTTATGCTTTTGGCATCCTTTGATTCTACCTTTTTAAGTTCAACGGAATCATTAATTCCGACATCTAGTTTATTTCTAGCATAACCGTCAATCCTGATTAATCCCTTATTCTTGTCAGTTTCCCTCGCCGGCCAGTTCAAAACTGTAGTTTTTTTCCCCAACGAAGATATTTCTAGTGCGTCACCAGTTGATATATTCAGTCGTTCAGCCACAGTTGGATCCACACGAGCAATCTTTCGTCCCACGTCTCTCTGCTCTGCCTCAGCGACCTTTAAGGTGATAGATTTTTTTTTGGTGTCGAAATTTGCGGGCTGAACATCTTTGTTATTCGCACTATTATCTCCATTTATACCAGCTGACATCCAGCATTTCAAATGTAATATGTCCTGTTAATACTTTACCATTTAATTCATGAATTGTTCGCTTGTTGAATCCACTAAAATAGGTTAATCACCTTTTTCTCTCTACGATATTACCTAGTTAGTATGAGTATTCGTATCACTGAATGTCATCAACGCTTCTACTAACAAATTTCTGGATTATGTTGCCACGATTATGGGATCGTAATTGAGAAAAATATTAGTAAATGGATCTAATTCGAAGGTGAATTACTATTCATTCCTTTAATGACAAATATCGCAAATTGGATTGGATCCAGTAATTAATTGTTGATATTAAATAGCGGTCTGAACTCTAGTATTTCAATTCTGAATCAATGAACAAATGATCTTTATTTGTGGTATCTACCAATGATTCTATGGATTCCAAGTAAACTTAGGCGATTGCTTAAAGAATTCAATAGCATTTGAAAAGGTTACCTTATCAATTTCATCGTCAGTGAACTGACCAGATTTTTTCATTTCTTGGGCAACTACGGGAACACTTAGCGGATTGGAGCGACCCCAATCTGATGCACTATGAATCATCACACGTTCAGTTCCATATTTACCGAGAATCTTGATAGCCCTATCTGGGGACAATTTTGTGACCGGATATACTGACAAGCCAGCCCACATTCCCATCTCTAATGTCTGTTCTATTGTTTCTTCTACATTGTGATCTATAAGCATTTTAGTACTCTCATATTTTGTTTTGTTACTTCGCGCATTATCATTCATTAGTCTCTCTAAATTTTGGATGCCTTTTAATTTGTTCATGTGGGGAAGGTGAATGGTCATAAGCATGTGTCGTTCAGAGGCTATATCCATCTGTTTCACGAAAATTTCTTCCTCTAGTTCATTTATTTGATCATAGCCGATTTCGCCTACAGCTACTACTCGATCTCTTTCCAGGTAACCGTTCTTCACCATAGCATCGACAGCGTCCACAGCGAGTGGTCTTGAAGCTGCTTCTTTCGGATTGACAGAGATGCATGTATAGTGCTCTATTCCAAATTCTTTGGCACGTTTGGGCTCAAATGATATCATGTTTTCCCAGTAATCTTCAAATGTTCCGACAAATCTCCGAGGACTTCCTAACCAAAATGAGGGTTGAACTATTACTTCTATCCCAGCCTTTGACATGGCCTCGTAGTCATCGGTTGTTCTAGAGTACATATGAATATGCGGGTCAAATAATCTCAGCATTAATGAGATTGCACTCCCAGACGATTATATTTATTTAATGACTCGATATTATGAATTGCTATATGCAATAATAAGCACTTGTTTCCTACGAGTGTTGATGAGAATCTGCCAAGCAATTTAGGGAAGTATATCATACTTACAATTTATATCGTGCACAACGCTATAAATTGTAAATGCAATAAGTATGAAGAATAATATAGACCGTATCGAAGGATTAGCTCAGCGTTTGTACTGATAGGGTATGCAGCTCCTGCGAATCAGAACATTTGGTTTGAAAATTGGTTTAAATTTAATTAAATCTTAATAATCGCTACGACTTGAGCACTGGAGGATTTTTCCAATTCGTTTCTGATGGCTTTCGTCACGTGTTCTCTGGAGGTTAAGCTAGAGAAATCAACAATTTTAGTGCCATCTAATAAATGAACCTGGGGAGCTAGACCTGTCTTATTATTGGACTCTTGTTTATGTTTAAGGAGAAGATCGATTTTATCAGCGACTTCTCCTGGGCCTCCGTTTATTATCGATGCGTTATCGATTGAAAGTTTCACACGACCACGGTTATCGAGTACCAGGACTGGCCTTCTTGTTGATTTCAGAAATAACTTTTTCTTATTTATCTCGCAGGCGAAGACATGGTAGTTCTTCATGTCATATAACTTCTGGACACCTTGGTTAATTCCGAATAACTCACATGCAAGTATTCTGGCATGTTCTTCATCTATTACCTCAGAGTCTAATGAACCAATATCAAGATTCACATTACCGGTCGCAATAGCACGTAATACGGATTTTTCACTTATGAATTGTGATTCCACTACAAGCGACTCCGGGGAGACTCCTCTATTAAGAGCCATTTGTTTTACTTCGTCGGTCAGTAAAGCGATATCCTTCGGATTAGGATTATTGATGGTTCTTTCACGTTCTTCCCTAATCATAGCTGCTGCTACCCCTATTGACGATATCACCTCTGCATTTTCGGCAATATTGTACCGCAACCCAAGCTTTCGAGCGATGAATGGGACTAGAACTGAAGCACCTCCGCCTCCACCGACCAAGGAAATACTTTCCGACTTTAATTTGTAATCTCTGACCATGATTTCTATTATTTTGATAATTTTTCTCGCAGAAATCTCAAGGATTGATTCTGCCACATCAGTCATTTTCATTCCCATCCTGCTAGCAAGTATTGACAATGCTAAACTAGCAGCTTTCTGATTACCCACTGCATAGTCACCAGCTGGTATCAGCTCTAATGCATTTGCTGCGCAGGTATTTGTAATGGCATAACGATTTCCACCACCTGTTTCAATGGCAACGTAGTCCATGGGATCACCATCCTTGGGCTTGAATGTAATTATTTGACCATTTTCTAAGTCCTCAGGATTTGCGAAGCATGAATATGGTAGGTTCGCAATGTGCGCCGATCGCGGACCAACATCAGTAATTTTTCTACCTGACCACCGAATAAGTGAGCCACCCGCAACACCGGCGACCCGAACATCCAGTGACCTAATGCACGTAGGATGTTCTATTATAGTTACGTAATTAACTTCTGGCTTGCCACCCTTTATAACGCAAATATTGGTGGACGTACCTCCTACTTCGATGAATATGCCATCTAGCACAGATAGATGGAGTAATGCACCTGCGACACTTGCAGCTGGCCCAGATAAAACAGTGAGGATGGGCTTATTTTGAAATGTTTGCATATCTGTAACCCCTCCATCACCTTTCATTAGCATCACGGGAGCTGAGATCTTTTCATTCCGCACTGCTGTCTCAACGAACCGAGCAGTAACTATTGCCTTAGGTAAAATGCTTGCATTGATAGCGGCAGTAATTGTCCGAATTTCGAGGCCATAAATCCCAGTGAGCTCATGTCCAGAAGTTGATGGCATATCTGATTTTTTCATCACAAATAATTCATTGCTAGGATCATCAACACCGTAAGCTTCGCTCACTACTAGCACCTCTGCACCTTCCTCCTTGAGTTGATTGATTGCTGATAGGACATTTTTTTCATCCAAATATTTGGAAGTATCTAAAAATCGATATTGAGACTTTAGATACTTATGAGATGCAAGTTTTATATCATGGATATTTGTACGTTTGACAACACTAGATTTGTCTAAACCGACTCCCATTCCAATAATTCCAACCTTGGCTGTATCTCCTTCTAACAGTGCATTTACTGCCTGAGTCGTACTATGCGCAATTAGTTCAATTTGAGAATGCTGCAGGTTACATTCGTTCATGAGTCTATTGAGTGCAATAATGATTCCTTTCGATACTCCCTCTTGAGATCCATGCGTAGTAGGTACCGTAACTTTTCCAACTACTACTCCGTTGGAAAAGTCCAATGCAACAGCTTTAGTAAATGTACCTCCTACGTCAATTCCGATTCTAATTCTTTTGCTCATATCAAAGACCGTTAGGTGCGCCTAACTCAAAACCTAATCTCGATTATTTAAAGGCTATCCGATATATTTGTATAATTGTTAGTTAAGTAGGTAGATATACCTCCTTTACCGACTCTTGTACTCCCATCATCCTGAGTATTCTTTCGAATTCGCTTTTCTTATCTGATACCTGGATTTCCAATTGTCCTTTACCGCTCTTTTTCATCATTCTATTGAATTTTAGAAACTTCCTAGCCTCTTGAGCCACCATCTTTGCAGGATCGAGGAATTTGACATTTGGTAACAGAGCCACAAGATAGTTCTTTACAAATGGCAGGTGCGTGCTGGATAGGGTTATGACGTCAAGTTTTTCGTCAAGATCCTCACCGAGGATCTGTAAGAGTGTATTAAACGTTAATTTCTCATTCGTGAGATATACCCCATTCTCAACTAATTGAACTGCTGCCGAAGCATTAATCCTAGTTATAAAGATGCTTTGTGGAATATCCTTTCGTATTAAATACTCTAGTTCTTTGCTTTGGAGGGTCCCTCCGGTTGTCATTATTCCAATATGTTTTTTCTTTGTTAACATACACGCTTGCTTTAAGGGTGGTTTTACCCCAATAATTGTGTGGCTTGTTTTTTTCCTAACTTCATCCAATAACTGAATTGTGGGTGTATTAGAAGCTATGATTATTAATTTTGGTCTATATCGATTAAGGTAGTCGATTGTCCGGTTTACAATATTTAGTAGGTCATTACGGGATTTATCGCCATAGGGAAAATTCGATTTGTCTGCCAAATATAGTAAATTCTCGCTAGGAATTACCTTTCTGAGTTCCCTTATTATTGATAGCGAGCCAATGCCAGAATCAAATACTGCAATAGGGTTATGTAACATAACTCTTCATTATTCATTTTTCTGTACATATAGTTATGGTATTATCCGGTCCGATCTATACAACTTTTCCAGCCTCTTCATGTTGTGAAAAAGTAGCGATTGTGCTTCGCATAAATATAAAAGTCATTTCTCAAAGTTAATGAAGTCCTTAAAGACATTGTTGCGCGCTTGAATTTTTGTTACTAACCCTATCTCTGAACCAAACATATGCAGGAACCAATGAGTGTTTAAAAGGTAAAACATCCTGATCCCTTTTATTAAAACCCACCATAACTATCCTGTTGACAAGATCCTCTCTAATTTCATTTAACAAATCGGTTCCCTTTAATGGTCCAAAAATCTGAAAAAAGTATTTTTGCTGATGAAATGAAACATGCCTTGCAAAAGAATCAGATAAGATAGTGGGATCGTTCCAGATTTTAGGTTTCGAACCATGTTGCTCTTGAAGAATTTGTAACTCCCTTCTGATGTATTTGCTCTTGATGAATTCTGTATCGAGTCTTGCTTTCGAGTTGTTATAATAATCAATTTCTTTATCGACATTTGCTACTGTACGATTAGCCAAATCGATTGCCTCGTTTACTTCGATTTCATTATTGATTTTACGATCTTTACCATAAACGTAAAGTAAACACGTAATCTCATTTTCTTTAATGTACGGAAAGTCCTTTAGTCCAGACATAAAATCCTTAATTCGGCTTGAAATATCTTCTGGGAGTATCATATTCATGTAGGAGTCGTTCACAATGCTCATTTGTAACAGTGCAATAGACAATACCAACATGTTTATAGATTATGAAGCATTAGATGAATTCGAAATTCATGATGGCAAACTTCGATCCTACTAAGACTGTGTATATGATTGTTCATGGCCAGACACATCTGGAAGAGAAAGTTAGAGAAAAACTTGCCCTAAATGGCATAAAACCAGAACGCATTAAGCTAGCAAGTCTTGATAAAGCAGGAGATTCTGGAGAGTACGTAGCAATGATTTGGCCTCCTATGTCCCCTAGCGAGATAAGAATTAGCGAAATTACAGGTAAACATGACGGGAAAGGTCAATCTGGTATGGGAGCTTGGGCCTCAGTTGAGAGAAACGACATCCAGACTATAATACTATGAAATTATTTAGATTCAGAATGCCGTCTGGCCAAAAGCGAGATGATTAGTATTCTCACATACTGAATTAAGATTCTTATATAGGCTAAGACATCAAAAATCTAAAGTCGCTAGATATGAGTAAGATCAGTATGCCCGCCAAGATTTTCGGGACGGTGCTTTCCCACGGTATAAGAGGCAGGATGCTTTCAAAAAGCGAACTTCAGACTCTTGCCGAATCTCGCGATATGGACGAATTAGTTACCAGAATCAAGAACACTGTCTACTTGGACGCATTTGCAAAATTGGTCAAGCCTTATACTGCAGAAAAAATCGAAGGAGCTCTTCGAGAGTACTTGGTAAATAACCATGCTAAAATGGTTAACATTACCGGTGGCTCGGGAATTCTAAATGCCTACTTTGTCAAATACATTATATGGAATTTAAAAATAGTTTTGAAGGGAAAAGCTCTGGGCAAATCCTATGAGGAGCTATTGCCTAAGGTAAACCTTCGAGCTGAAGAGCTAGTTGGAAGAAGAGATATCATTGTTAAGGCATTGGTAGCTAAAAATATTGATGAGGCAATTGCTGCTACTGCAGGTAGCGAATTTCACGAGGATGCATCAAAAGCTGCTGTTGCATATAAAGAGAAAGGCGATCTAAGGCTATTTGATATTTATTTGGATCATGTTTTTTATCATGACTTGGGTAGAGCAATGCATGCAGAATCACAGTCTATAGATGCCAAAAAAATTGCGTCGGTTGATATAGATTCTTACAATATACTCGCGATCCTAAGAGGCAAGTTTTGGGATCTTAATTCAACTGCTATAAGTGATTTGATAATAACAACTACGCCTAAAGTCCCAAATGATCTCCTACAGAAGATGATAAATATTGAAAGTATTACCGAAGCAGCAGGGGAACTAGCGAATACAGTTTATAAAGATATTATCCCACAGAGTGCTGCAAATGATATCGAATTTATTTTGCAGCTTGAAACAAACTTCGAAGCTTTGGGTGTCCGTAGTGTACTAGGAGCATTTCGGTCAATGTTTAGTGTAGGAATAATGGTTGCTGCAGTAAAACTAATGACTATAGAAGTTAGAAACTTGTCTGCGATCGCAGCAGGGATCGAGCAGATGGTGCCACCTGAAACCATTCTTTCTAGATTGATAAAACCAGAATAGTCGATAAGTCAGAGCGAACAAGGTTTTTATAGAAATCCGGCTGACCGGAGTATTTCAATTTCTAGTGAAGTATATTAAGATAAGAAATTGTAATATTATGTCGCTTTATTATAAGAACATATCTCATTCTGCCACACCGTTTGGCAGTTGAATTCATTGGAGAGGATACTTCTTAACACTCGTCGAACTATAATTACCAGATCCGGGGTGTGAAGTGGAAAAATATATCTACTTCTACTACTCTAGACGGGCATAAAAAATGTGATGATGTTTAAATTTCTTAATTGTTTATCTTACCTATTTTTTAGTCATTCGGAGCACGTCAACTTGTCCACTGTGAAGCCAATCTTTTAGCTCTTCGTGACTGGGCTTAGCATCATGTTTTCCAGCTAAATGAAGATGCAGGAGAACATAATTAACTTGATTTAGCAACGGTTTGTTCTGTTCATCGCCTTTTCGGCTCTTGGTTTTTAGATCATCTGGCACAGTGGCCCACCATTCATTAAAACTTCGTTTTCCAACACTTTTTGGTTGCTGACCGAATCCTTTTGGTAATGTCATAGTAAACCAATATTAAAATACGATGCTTTTTAAGCGTTTGTGTTACTGGGTGTTTAATTATTTTATCAAGGTAACAGCTTCCGATTCGTATGATTTTATGCACAATGTAGGCAGAATCTTGTAGTGATCATATCTTATAAATCTTGAAACGAAATATATCTGAAACCTTCAATATTCTTCCTCTGAGCTCAATCTAAGTGCAACTTGTGGGACATCGTAAGTGGATTTGCCTCAGATTCTAAAGACGAATTGACATTTACTAGATTTTTATTATTGCCGATGTCTGATGAGCTCAAGATTTCCGTTACCGGCGAAGCTTGGATTTCATAATTGCAGCTTAAATGGTTATTACAGCTGACTTGGTTTCAGCTATTTTTCGAAGATGTACATGGTATTTTAGAGATCTATCGTATTCTTATCCCCTGACATCAGTCGTTTAGAGATTTTAAACCCTACCCCCATTGTAGCGATAAAAACCACGATGCCTATTATCATAGTTGTCATAATATTCAATTTGATTATGTAATGAAGCAACAACGTAAGAACTATCGCGGGAACGGTAATAATGACCGCGAGAAGGGTGGATAACGCAAATAGTCTTGCTGATTTCATTTTTTCACACGTATGTTAGAGTCCTTATCCAAAGTCGATACCAGAGGTATCTAGATGGTTGTCTGACATGCAAGACACCATTACCGAAAAGACCAATCAACTTGACTCTTCAAATCAGACTTAATAATATGTTTGATCTATCTGAAGTGTCCGCTGTTGCACAATTAGTTCAGTATAATAGTTCACTAGTTTTGCGTGTCTTAATCTTTCTCCCATCGTCTTTGCACGTTCCAATCTTTTTGTATGAGACCTAAGCATACTAAAATCGCACATACAAAAGCCTGTAACAGGTCTATACTCAGTCTCAGATATCTTATGTTTCTTGCGATCTGCATATATGATAACTAATCTTGTCAATAATACAGTTACCACTATTCCTGTAATAACAAAATAAATGTAAGGCGAAACCGTGATGCCATCGTAAGGATTACCGCGAATTAAAAAGCTATACGTTGTCAATGGGATCAGAATGGAACATATAATACCAATGGAACTCATGACCACAGAAAATTCGGCCAATCTGTCATAAATGGCAACATCCTTCTCAAACGTGTCTAATAATTTGATGTGTTTATCAGTTAGTATGTTCTCTTGCATCGAAGGGAGCATCATATATCCTAATCAATGACAATTTAATAAAATTAACTACAATTAATGAATTATGCGTCCTGGCTGTTTTAAGAGTAATTACAGTTTGTCATAAATGACAATAATGTTTCCAGTACGAATTTTTTTATAATGAGCGACTATCTTCTCAAAGTATATAATTTTTCAATATAAACTCATACATAATTTAGAATTGACAATATAATTTATTTATGTCATATTTTCATTCAATTATGATAATATAAAACATAAGAATTATTATGTTAATCTTAATATGCCCTTAATAACTAACAAATTTCGAATCGCACATGTCTAGAACTAGACTTAGTTTTTCCAATAAATATAAAAACATAACTCCAGAATTAATGACCACTTCAATCTGGGTTAGTACAACATTGGCTTTAATTTTGACACTACCTGCATTGGGGTTGTTTTTACTTTTCTTCCAACTTACGTCTAACATACTAATAAGCTCGATGATAGGTTTTGGTTTCCATTTTGTATTATTGGCAATTTCAGATAGGATATCTGCTTCCTTAACTTCCTTTGTCAACGAACAAGAGACCACTGCGTAGCAGTATGTTTGATATTGTGACTATCACACAAACAAATAAGAAACCAGATCAAAACGTGCCCTAATCGGGTAACGAATTCAATTCGATGCTCTTCTAAAACCATGGGTGAATTCTGGGTCGTACACCTTTGAAAATTCATATTTTCTGGGTGCCAAGGCATCACCGACGATCACGATCGCAGTTTTTGTTATTTTCGCATTTCTTGTTTGTGACACGATGTTGCCCAAATCGCCTCTTATTATTATTTGATCTTTCCAAGTTGCCCTGAACACGACAGCTGCAGGTGTCTTGACATCATATGCTCCCCCGTTTAAAAGTTCATTTACAATTTCGGATATCAAATGTATGCTCAAATAAAAGGCAATCGTAGCTCCATGCTTTCCGAGCTCAGCAATTCTCTCGCGTTCTGGGACTGGAGTTCTCGATTCGGCTCTCGTAATTATAATCGTCTGCGTAATCCCCGGAAGGGTAAGCTCTGTTTTCAATTCTGATGCTGCTGCAAGCAGGGCAGTTATGCCTGGAACTACTTTACAGTGTAAATGATCTCTTTCAAGTTTGTCAATTTGTTCTCTTATGGTGCTGAATAGTGCCGGGTCGCCATCGTGGAAGCGTATGGCTAGCTTACCTTGCTTAGTAGAGTCTCGAAGAATCTCGTAAATTCTTTCTCTGTCAATGAGTGCAGCGTCAATCAATTCTGCATTCTTCTTTGCGTATTTCAGAATTTCTGGATTTAACAGGGATCCCGAATAAACTATGACGTCAGCAGTTTCGACCAACTCCTTAGCTCTCAAGGTTATGAGATCGGGATCGCCGGGACCTGATCCAACAAAGTAGACTGTACCGGCGTCAATCATTGGTTTTTTTCGCCACCATGACCGAAAAATATTTCTGAGTGGTGCCCTTTGATTTCTGCAAATCTTTAAGCTTGTTCAGTATCATAACTTCCTCTTTAGAGGATAAATCCTGTGCTATTGCAATAACCGAATCTTCCTTAAACCCGGAAGTAGACAGCATTTCGATAACATTATCAAAATATCGACCATCCTTAAGGAATATTAGGGTATCACAAGATTCAGCAGCTTGCTTGACTTTACTAAGATCATAGCATGCCGGGATAATTCCTACTGTTTGATCTCCTTCAGCAAGGCTTAGCTTTGCCTTCGCAGCGAAGGCAAAAAAAGAAGTAATTCCAGGAACGATGTCAACCTCTATTTCTGGATGAGTTTTTTCTAATTCTCTTTGAATGTATATCCATGTGCTATAAAGAGCAGGATCTCCAATAGTCAAATAGACTGCTTTTCTTCCCGAGAGAACGGCTTGTACTATTTTTTCAGTATTTTTCTTCCAATGTTCTTTTAGCAATTCCGTATCTTTTGTCATCGGGAATGTCAGTGATACAATTTCTGTGGATTCTGCTATGTATTTATTTACGACGGTTAACGCTATGCTGGGTTTCCCATCTCTTGCCGTAGGTGTGAATATTACATCAGAATTTTTAATAAGCTCAATAGCTTTCAAGGTAAGCAAATCAGGATCCCCAGGTCCGCATCCTACACAAAAGAGTTTCATATGCATCTAAACCTTGAAAACCTGAGTTATTTAAATCAAAAACTATACATTCCACTCAGACTCGTGTGCCTGAAAGTATTAGAACCGGATTTCTTGCAATCAGCATTGTTCCAGTACTTACCTTTTTAGCCTTAGCTATTATGACTTGGGTGATGTCAATCTCATGAAGCTCCGATCTGCTAAATGTGTTTAGTGCTTTATACATTGTTTCTATAAGAATGGTATCAACCACTATTCTTCCACCTTTATCCAGCCGCTCAATTGCCATTTCAATAATTTGTTCAGTATTACCCCATGTCCCCCCTACAACCACGGCGTCTACTTTAGGTAGAGATGCCAGGACATTTTCGGCCTTAGACATAATTACATTCGATTTGAGCCCAAATTTGTTAAGGTTACTGTTAGTTAGATTGACTGCGTTTTCATCGAAATCAATTGCATATATTTTCTCACTGCCAGTCTGGATACAGAGCTCGACTGTGATACTTCCACTACCACAGCCAATGTCAATTGCACTTGCACCACGTTTCAGACGTAGTTTACTAATGACAAGGGATCTCACGTCCTCTTTTGTTATCGGAACCATATCATTCCTTTCAAACAGCTCATCCGGAATACCAGGAGTCGAAAATTCCCACAGCATGGCAATTTCCAAACTCCCTTACTTATATTTCAACGTGAAAGGCCTTGGTGCAAGCCCGTATATACGAATATCATGAACATTAGTAACAAAAAAATAAACGGAAAAATGCCGTTTGTAGCTAACTTTCGTCGTTCAGTTTTAGCCACTCCTGTCGCCAAACGCTTACCAATTATGTAGGATACGATGTAGAAAAAAATTGCAATCATAACCGCTATTCCTATTGCATTTCCCTGACTTGTGCCAGGGACGATTATGAATCCGGTGATAATGCCTGCTACCAACCCCACGATTGCCCTCATATAGAAAACTCGATCAAGCGGATCCAATTATTAACACTGGTTAAATATCACTCGGTTTAATTCCTTGCGGTCCGAATTCCTCTGGGATCCAAGGACACATTTACGATAGATCATTTCGATTAATATTTGTGATTATTTCTTAGGAAACTTGAGTATGGAATTATCAGGACTTGAACTTCGTTATATAGTAAATCAGTTAACGGATACGTTGAGATCAGGATATTATGTAAGTTCGATCAATTCCGTTACAAAAAACTCATTCTTGTTTAAGTTACATCATCCAACTGACAAGGAAATGATTTTAATGATTTCGACACAAGGGATATGGCTAACAAAATTAAAGTTCCAATCTCTTGAAGAAAGTGCGTTATTAGACACATTTAGGAGAAAGCTTGAGAGATCTAAGATAGATTCAATAGAACAAATAGACAATGAACGTATCGTAGTTATCAAGTTCAGGAGTTTAGAAGATAAGCAGAATATTTTGATGCTAGAATTTTTTAGAGATGGCAATTTGATTCTTTGTGACAATGATCTTCAAATTATCTCAATATTGAATCCTGTAGAAGTTAGGCATAGGACACTGAAGATTGGATTAAGATATTTTCCTCCCCCATCACGAGGTATCGATGTATTTAATGTCGATCTAGAGTTATTGCTGTCTCTTAGAGAGAAGGCTCAAAGGGACCTAGATGTATCGAGATGGATAGGAAGAACCATGTCATTGCCTAAAAAATTTGTAGAAGAGATAGTTCATTCATCCAATATTGAGGGCATGAAGGTTGTCGATCTGTCCGATACCGACGTTTCAAGTATATATCAAAGTTTGAAGGATTTGATAAATAACGTAAGTAGTGGTGCAAATCATACACCAATTGTTGTTTCTGATGTGGCAGGAACCGACTTGGAAGCCTTTCCTATATTTCCAACTAATATCAGTAAATTCAGTACCGATGAGAATTCGATAAAAAGGATGTCATCGTACATGGACGCTCTCGATCATGTACTTAGTAACACAATAATAAATAGAGGAAAAAGTGCTCAAACAGGCGAAATCGACAAGCAAGTAGCCTCATTAGAACATGACATTGCAGAACAGGATAGAGCCAAAGAATTGGTGATCTTGAAAGCTTCTGAAATAAGGGCTTTAGCAGCCGCGCTAATGAGCTATTCTCATCATCAGTCAACCGAATCTGAATCTTTAGAAAGTCTTTTGAGCTCTATGTCTGCTTCTATAATTAATTCAAAGGGAGTCAAATACATTAAAGTGGCCGAAGAACTAGTACCTCTTGAGACCAATCAAGCAAAAACTGCCTCATCTCTTTTTGCCAGAGCTAAGGAAATGGAGCGAGGTGGACTTTCGATAGATGATGCTAAAGAACGATTACAGCAG